>ONNU01000262.1 GCA_900319255.1 uncultured Eubacteriales bacterium | reverse complement strand
AGCACAAACAGCCCCCGTCCGGGATGCTTCAAGCATCTCAGACGGGGGCTTGCTTTTTCAGGCATTATTTTCCGAAGAATAAGAACTGCATATTTACAGTGTCAGAAAATACTGTGTTTTTATCATCTATTGTCGATGAGATCGTATATTATTTCGATATTTATCCGATTTCCTTCTTCATCATAATTCAACAGGCAGGCTTTTCCCAAACTTGTATATATTTGTATTTCCTGTCGTCTTTCATCAACAGTATCAGCATCAGGCCAGTAACAATAGTAACGATCTATATAATCATGGGCATCCGGATAGTATTGTATTTCTGTTACTTTTTTCATTATGTTTTCGTTCATCCATGCAGGAAATGAATGTAGATCATCATTGTGCATAGAATCATAGTAAAGATCGCGTGGATTTTTCTCGGCAGCTTTTTCGAATATCTCCCGAACCTCGTCAACCGTAATCTTCCGCATATTAGGATAAGCTCTTCCGTAGGCTAATTTTTCCTGATAATCAAAAACGCTGTTTACACCATACCCGTATTCCAAACGCTTTTCTCTCAGCTCTTTTATCTTGTCTCGGGCTTCTTTGCTGACAAACATCGGCACTTTGTCTTCCGGAACGACCACTTGTTCACCTGCAAGCTTTTCGTCTGTTTCAGGCGGGTCAACTGTGTAGCTGTATTTTATCGGCTCATATACATCAAACAGTCTTCTTGCTTCACGTTCCTTTGAACAGCCGTATTTCTCAATAGCAGCCTTCTCAATCTCATACGGGTAGCTGTACAGGCATTCTGTACTTATAAGATCACCTTCTTCAGAATAGTTATATCTCACGAGTGTCATATAATTATAATCGTAGCATAGTTCTGTCCTTACCGATTCCATATAATCTGTATCAGGCCAGAAATAAAGGCAGTGTACCTGAATGCTTACGGCATCAGGAAAATACTGGATATTCTGAATTGAAGCAAACACCTTTTCTGCCGCTTCAGTATCTTCAATAACGCCATTGCTTACACAATTATCAAACCTGATATAATCCTCGTTCCACGCAAATTTGTCATCTGCCACTTTTTTCATTATGTCATCTTTAAATTCGACCTTTCTGAGAATATCCAAAAGCTCTGATTCGGTTATTTTCCGCATATCTGGTTGAGCTACGCCTGCCTTCAGACATGATTGATAGATCAAATTGTCATAACTATTTACTCCGTTGAACTTATCAGAAAACTCATCGAGCTTAACAAACTCTACTTTTTCTTTATGCTTTCCATCACCGGTCTCAACATCTGAGGATTCGCTGCTGCTGTCGATCAAAGAACTTTCAGGAGTGCTAATCGGATTTTCGCTTTCTTTTTCCGAAGTCTGAGCCGATGCTTCTTTTGAAACCTCACTCGGTTTTGCTGAGGTTTGTTTCGAGGATCCTTTTGATTCTTCAATACTTTTCTGCGAAGTATTCTCGGAATTCAAGTCTATAACCGATTGATCGTTTCTGCTTTCAGCCGAGCTTTGTGTTTCCGATATGCTCTGAGTATCGGAGCTTTGCTCTGCCGGCTTCTGCGAGCTGCATGCGGAAAGCATCATTGTACAGATGAGCAGTGTTAACAAGAGCTTTGATTTTTTCATTTTATTATTCTCCGTTTCTTGTAAAAAATACAGTATAACTATCTGGATAGTCATTAAATCCACAAGAAGAACCATATTCATAATAATCTGGATTATAAAACTTGACAAAAAAATATTATCATTTGTCAATAATCTGTACGATGTAAATGAAGTATTAGTAATTGGACCATTTCCATTTTTTGACGACCAAGTACCATCGCTATGCTGCATATAGTAATGGAAATAACCTGATACCGTAACAACTAAGATTAGTCTACTTTCAGAGCCAAACTGGGGTATTGCCGTTATATTGTTAGGAAAACCAGGATCTGTAACTATATCGTCTAAACTTGACTCACCGTTAAATTATAATATATGGTTCTGAAAAAGTCTATTCGGAACGAGTTTTTCTTCAGGGCAACCGCATGAAAGAATCATAAAAATTTGTTAAAAATGACGCATGCCAAAAATTCATCATCAAAGGAACATTTGAAGCGTT
>ONNU01000093.1 GCA_900319255.1 uncultured Eubacteriales bacterium | reverse complement strand
CTATAAGAAGGCTGATGATATCACCGTTACTATTTCAAGTGCAAGTCCGTACGCAACCTTTACAGTAAATAGTGAATCTGGTTTTAGTGCTGATACAACAAATGGTGGATTCGAAACAACAATCAATAACCCCGATCTTGAATCCCTCCCCGGCACAGGCGGAATGGGCACAGTTCTCTTCACAGTAGGCGGTGCTGCAATCGTTCTCCTCGCTGGCGCTCTCTTCGTAGTATATCTCAGAAAGAGAAAGACTGAGGAATAATTCTCTTGACCCCTCCACCACCGCCTTGCGGCGGCGGTCCCCCTCCCCTGAAGGGGAGGCTTATGGCAGATCACGATGTGGCGAAAGGCTCCCCTTTAGGGGAGCTGGCACGCCGTAAGGCGTGACTGAGGGGTAAAACAATAAATAAGCTTCGCTCTCCTCCGGGAGAGCGGGCTTTTCAAAGGGCTTGCTATGATCCCCGCAAGCCTTTTGAAAAGCCGGATGCAGGCGCTCTCTTAGGGGCTTTCCTGCAATGAATATCCCCCCTTTATGAAAGGATAATGTTATTGAAGTATGTTAAAGCAAAGCACATCATTGTATTTGTATTGATAGGATGTCTGTATTTTTCCGGCGTTGCTGCAATAATTTATCCTATGATCAGTAATGTTATTTCACTGATGAGCTCCAAAACCGTTATTTCTGACTACGTTGAGACCGTAGAACAGATGCCGGATGAGGAAATATCCGGGAAATTTCAACAGGCGCAGGAATATAACAGCCTGATCGCCTCCCATAACTATAAAAACGGTCTTGAAAGATGTCTCTGCGATGAAAACGGGCTGATTTGCTATGTTGATATACCGTCGCTTGATATCTATCTTCCCGTTTATTACGGCACAAGCAATGAGGTTCTGCAAAAGGGCTGCGGATGTCTTGAGAATACATCTCTTCCTGTGGGCGGCAAAAGCACTCACAGCGTTATCTCCGGTCATACCGGTCTGCCGTCAGCTGAGATGTTCACAAATCTTGACAAGATAAAAAAAGGCGAGGTCTTTTATATCCATGTCCTTGACAGGGTTCTGGCGTACCGGGTCACGGAGATCAATACGGTCACACCCGAAAAGACCGAATCCCTTGAAATTGTCAGGGATAAGGATCTGTGTACCCTGCTGACCTGTACCCCCTACGGCATCAATGACAAGCGCCTTCTCGTCAGGGGAGAACGTACAGCTTATGTTCCTTCTTCAACCGGAACGCAGACTGATACCCCTGCCCCGAAAGCGGATAACTCTACCGATGAGGGACTGAAAAAGGAAATTACCCATCAGCTGACGATAATAATCGGAATTATCCTTTCAGCTGTGATAATATATATATTTGCGCTGATATGGCTGCTATATTCCATAAGGGTAAGACATACCCGCAGTCAGCAGGCATCGGAGGATAATGATGGCACAGATTAAAAAACAGATCAGACGCCGCCTTCCTCTGGTTATAATATTCCTGATACTTCTTTGCGGGATAGGTCTTTTCATGTATCCTATTGTCAGCAACTGGTACGGCGAATATACTGCGCATACTTCAATTGAAAGCTACGATAAGACCATTCAGAAGGTCGGTGACGAAGCTATCATGAAGCTGCAGAAGTCAGCCGAAGAGTATAACTCGGCGCTTTCAAAGAATGATACAAAAAAGATCTCTTCCATGAATTACGAAGAGCTTCTTGCCGTTACAGACAGTATCGGCTATATAGAAATACCCAAGATCAATGTATACCTGCCCATTTTTCACGGCATGGATGACGAGGTTCTCCAGAGAGGCGTCGGACATATGGAGGGCAGCAGCCTGCCCATCGGCGGAAGCAGCACTCACTGTGTCCTCGCAGGTCATACGGGTCTGCCCAGCGCAAACCTGTTCACAGATCTGGATCAGCTGAAAAACGGCGATTACTTCTATATCCATTCCCTTGATAAGGTGCTTGCATACAAGGTCGATCAGGTCAAGACGGTTCTTCCCTATGAAACGGAGGACATTCAGATAAAGGAGAAAGAGGATTATATCACTCTTGTCACCTGTACCCCCTATGGCATAAACAGTCACCGGCTTCTTGTCAGAGGAACGAGAATACCCTATAAGACCCAGGATATGGCTCATACCGATCCATGGCCTGTTGTCCACAGGGACGAGCCTCAGCAGATACCATTCAGAACCATTGTCTGGTATGCTTCTCTTATAATAATTGCAGTGGTGACGGTAGTTATCGTGCTGATACTTTTTGTTCCCGGCTTCAAAAAGAAAAAGGGAAAAAAGCAAAGTGATAAAGACGGCGGATGAAAGCATCGTCTGCCAAAGATGCAAAACCATTTCTGACAGACCGTAAAACCGGTCGCAGTCTATAGTATTGGAGGAATGTCACATGAGAAGATCTGTTCTGTCCCGCTGCGCAGCGGTGATGGCAGCGGTAATGTTACTGTGTACAATGATATTTGCTGCAGCTGCGCCTGTTGCTGCGACTGAGGAGACCGGATCAATAACAGTAAAGGTCAAGCCCGAATATGAGGGTATACCTTATTGTCTTGTTGATATCGCAGATATGACCGGCGGTGAAGTAAGTCTTTATGACGAATTCAGCAGCCTTGATATCACCTCGGAGGATCTTAACGGAATAAACAGTGTTCTTGCTGAGAAGCTGAAAAAGGCCGAGAAATTCTTCATGGAGAACGGCATAACCGGAGAGATCGGAAGAATTGATATGGAGGGCAATGTTAAATTCACAAACGTTCCTCTTTCAAAGCTTTACATCCTCTATCAGCCCATCGGTAAGGAGCAGGTGGATCTTACTCCCGTGCTTGTACCGATGCCCTGCGTTGACGCATCTACCGGCGAGGTAACAAAGGATGTCAGTATCACAGCCAAAAAGACAGAGCCTGCTCAGCTGGAAAGCATGGGCAGCGTTATCCTGAACAAAACAGATCAGGACGAAGTAAGACTTGAAGGCGCAGTATTCGTATTCTATAAGAAGATCTATTATACAGATGACAGCATGATCACCGATGATCTTGAGATCGGCGAGGATGAAACAGGCAAATTCTACTGGAAGAAGTTCGATGTTGATTTCACCACAAATAAACAGGGTCAGATCAGCGTAAGCGGACTTGCCTTCGGTGATTACAGAGTTGTGGAAACAAAAGCTCCGGAGGGCTATGTGATTGACGATGCTCCCTTTGATTTCACAATTTCCCAGCCTGCAACAATAAAGGTGGAAAATGATTATCTCGTGCCAGATCTCGGCGTACCGGTAGAGCTTAACATTGTGAACTACCCGGAGGTCGTTACGGAAAGCTCGGATTCAGAAGACTCAATAATTGACGAAGAATCACAGATGAGCGGCGGCGGAATGTCAATTGACGAAACCTCCATGAAAGCATCCTATCCCACACCCTCACAGGCAACATCATATGTTCCCGATGGAAAAGTGACCGTTGAGATCACAGGTGAGGATATGGCAAAATATATCATCATCGGCGCTATCGTGGGAGTATCGCTTCTTCTTGTGATCATTCTTGCAGTAGTGGGCAGCAAAAAGGGCAAGAAAAACAATAAGGATGAGTAAAAATATTTAAACAATCAGGTGCAGTTCAACGCTGCACCTTGTTTTTTATCTCAGAAAAATCCATTTGTTGAATATTTACAATTTTGTTAAAAAATAAAAAATGCCATTGTTGTTTATTCGACTTGAATTAATGACTGAAAAATATTATTATAAGTAATGGATAATTATGAGTAAATGGCTTATTAAAAAGCAGACTGAAGAACGCTTTAAGCGGCGCAAAGCAGAATTGCCGCTGTTGAAAGGATAATCTATGAATAATAAAGAAAACAAGGCACCTGAAAAAAAGGGCTCTGCACTCAGACGGTTTTTCCACATACCGCCGATATTAAAAATAGATTTTGAAAAGCCTGTTCCCTTCAGACAGCAGTTTGCTATCATGGGAACGATCCTTGTGATGTCATGCTTTCTTTTTACTGCGGTATACGCTGCCCAGTATTTCGCTGCTGAAAAAATAAATGTCAGCAAGACCTCAGCCTCTGTCCCGGGCGATCAGACTGCCGGTGAAAAGGATAAGGATAACGGTAAAACCGTATCAAACCCGGAAAAGCAGAGCAGCGAGGTTTCCGAAAAGGAAAAGATATCAAAGGTCACCTGCGCAAATAAAGACATTTTCAAAAAGATGAGCACTGTAGTCAAGACGCAGAAGGATGTCTACGAAGGCTCGCTGATACTTGTCAATAAGACATACCCCAGCAGACTTGACGGCGAAAATGTAAAGCTTCTTTATGAGGAGCAGAATGAATGTTATGTTCTTGCAGATTATTCTGTGGGAATGGATGCGCAGAGCGTCACCAGCTTTAATGCAATGCTCTGGGATTTTGCGTCAATATACGGCAATACGGATATAATGATCGCCTGCGGATACCGCAGCAAGGAAACTCAGGAGGCTCTCAGAAGCGCAGAGGTTTCCGGCAGCGAGGAAGCAGAGGCTGAGCAATGGGTAGCGCCTCCCGGATATAGTGAGCATCAGACAGGTCTTGCATTTGACTTTGACCTGAACCTGACAGACGGAGGAAAAACCGGCATTAATTATGACGGCGAGGGCGATTATTCATGGCTGAACCAGAACTGCGGCGATTACGGCTTTATACTCCGCTACCGTCAGGGCAAGGAGGATATCACCGGCTATCAGTATGAGCCATGGCATTTCCGATATGTAGGCTATCCGCATTCAAGATACATCGAGGATCATGATATCACCCTTGAGGAATATATAGAGCTGATACACGGTCATAAGGCAGATAATGCCCTTGTCCTTGAGGATCAGTCCGGCAGTAAATGGTGTATTTATTATGTCCCCGCAGATGATTCCGGCACAACCGATATCCCGGTTCCGGAGGATCGTGAATTTGAGATTTCCGGAGATAACTGTGTAGACGATGAAAGCACCATCGGCGGCGGATATCTCGTGACTGTAAAGCTTATAGAGGATGACGCGCCGAATCTGGGCAGCGAGGTAAAAATCGAAAGCGAAGTAAGCCTCTCCGGCACAGCTTCGGACAGCTCCGACTCAACCGGGCAGTCCGAAAGCGAAGATACAGATTATGAAACCACCGATTATGATAACGGCTACGGCTACGATTATGATAATGATAATGACTATGACTATGACTACGACTACGGCGAGGAGTCCGGTGAGGATTATCAGTACGACTACAACACCTATGATTATGACAACACCCAGGATTATACCGATTATAACACAGATACAGGTGATGAAACGTACTAAATAAAAAGCCCGGCTATTGTGGGCAGACCAATATCAAAGCAAAACAGATCCGATGGAACACAAAGCATCCATCGGATCTGTTTTATTATAATATCAGTGAAGAAAATGCGCTGAATATATTTAATAGGGGAGTGGGGATCAATGAATAAAGAAAAAGAACAGTGAGAAATCTTGAACTCGGATAATATCAGAACAAGTTATTCATGTTGTTTCCGGCTTCTCTCTGACCGATAGATTTTATAAATAATAAATAAAAAAGAATAAAGAATAAATAATAATACAGAAGCGCCCCATTGAACTCTTTCTTATTTATTATTTATTCTCTATTATTTATTATTTGAGCCCCTCGGCGTTAGACGAGGGGCGTTTCCGGAGACGGAGGGATTCGAACCCTCGAGCCCGTAAGGGCTAACGCATTTCGAGTGCGCCCCGTTATGACCACTTCGATACGTCTCCATATTTAATTTCAACATTATATATTTTATCCGTTTTTCCCTCATTTGTCAATAGGAAGACCTTAAAAAATGTGTTTCGGCGGCAGTTAATAGTTTTTAGTTACAGAGAAAAAGGTGCAGAGCTGTGAGTTGAAATTGAATATGAAATTTTTTGAAAGAATGAACCAGATAAAATTATTTACCTGAAACCGTAAAGCTTTTATTTCCGCTGGGCGCTGAAAAAAAATCCGCTGTTCCGCTTTATTGCCCTGAGCCATACTTTATCAGCATTTCTACTTTGGTCAGTCAAAAGGTGGAAACCACAAGGGGTGTCCCCCCTTGAGTTTTCCACCTTTTGCAATCCCCTTTCCTTATCCCTCTTGGCAAGCCGGACTTTAATGACTAAGAGTTTGTTTTGTCAGGAGCTTTACAAATCTTTCTGAGATAGATAGAAAAAATCCGGATCACCTCACATTACCGATCAACCGCGCGTTGGACAGAAAGCAGAAATCCGATAAAGCCTACCCACGTGGAGCAAACCCGGGGGGAGATAAGGAAAAGGGATTTCAAAAGGGGAGACCGGCGTGCCGCCGGTGTCATGATCGCGTTGTAAGTTATGACCATGCAAGCCTTTTCCCTCGCGATTGTAAGATTGTTCTATTGGCTGCATTTTTTGTCGGTATACGATAGTT
>ONNU01000094.1 GCA_900319255.1 uncultured Eubacteriales bacterium | reverse complement strand
TTAAGTCTTAAGTTAGCCGCTATCGCCTGCTATACCAAATGTATAATTAATGTGACGGATTATATCGTGCTTCAGGATAAAAAAACACAATTATACAAATTGTATATCAAAATTAGTAAATTGTTAATCTTTTTACTTAAACGCAGTTGACATTTTGTGAAAAAAGCCTTAAAATGTTATGTGTGACAAATATTTTTTGCAGGTAAGTCGTTGCTGAATGACCTATACCAAAGGAATAGGATGAATAAAGGAAAATGAGAATTCTTGCTATTGGCGATGTTGTGGGTACTGTAGGATGCCGCTTTCTCAGATCGAAGCTCCCGGCTCTTAAAAAAAGCGAGAGGATTGATCTTACTATAGCAAACGGAGAAAACTCCGCTGACGGAAACGGTATCACCCCGAGCTCCGCTGAATATCTTTTTTCAAGCGGAGTGGATGTTATAACCGGCGGAAACCATAGCTTCCGCAGACGTGAATGCTATCCGTTCTATGAGACCTCGCCCTTTCTGCTCAGACCGGGGAATTACCCCGAAAGCACAACTCCCGGCTCCGGATGCGTTGTATATGATATGGGCAGATATCAGGTGGGTATAATCAACCTGATGGGCTGTATGTTTATTGAAAATCTGGAGGATCCCTTCCGCACGGCGGACAGGCTTATCAGGGAGCTTGGGACAAAGATCACGGTGGTCGATTTCCATGCTGAGGCTACCGCTGAAAAACGCGCGCTGGGCTTCTATCTTGACGGAAGGGTATCTGCTTTTTTCGGCACTCATACTCATGTGCAGACCGCCGATGAACAGATACTTGAAAAAGGCTGCGGATATATTACTGATGTGGGAATGACGGGCACCATAAGCTCTGTGCTGGGAGTAAAGCCGGAGCTCGCCATCAGTAAGTTCCGGGATAAGCTTCCCGTAAGATTTGATCTTGCGGAGGGTGAGTGCCGTATGGACTGTATTATTTTTGATATTGATGAAAAAACAGGCAGGACCGCAGAGGTAAAAAGGCTGTGCATCCGCTGAAATATCTGCGGTATCTCTGAAGCTTGGGGCTGAAAAGGTGTGTTTTTCGCCTCAAAACCTGTTTTATTTTATATTTTTTGCTAAAAGACTTGAATAATTCTTTATTTGCGTATATTATATAGGTATGGGTACTTCCGCTAAAAACGGGGGTATCCTTATGGCAGTTTGCAGGAAAAGACCTGAGATGCTGAATTTCCGGTGTCCGGTCTGCCCGGCAATAATATCTGCCCTGAGCAACCTGTTGTCCGGTACGGAGCAATGCAGATCAGTCCCCGCAAGGGAGACGGATGCACACGGCTGCATTGGCTTTGAGCGAAAAAATGCGCTCATTGTATCTTTGCCGGATAAAATATTCGGTTGTCTGCAAAAGGATCGCCGTTAATGCATGAAGCGAGGCGGAAAAAAGAGCGAAGGCTCCGGCTTCCGTGATGCCCCGGGGATCCTGAGCCATGCAGTGACTGAGCAAAGATCAAGAAGGAGGAAAAATCAAAAATGGAGATTCTTAAGGTTTCGTCAAAATCATCGCCTAATTCGGTCGCAGGTGCGATCGCCGGCGTTGTAAGAGATTATGGTTGTGTGGAGGTACAGGCAGTCGGCGCAGGCGCTACTAATCAGGCGCTTAAATCCGTTGCAGTTGCCAGAGGCTATCTTGCGCCAATGGGAATAGATCTTGTCTGCATTCCTGCTTTTACAAGCATCGAGATAGACGGCGTTGAACGTACAGCTATAAAGCTTATTGTTGAAATAAGATAATAACTACCGTAACAGAAGGGCGGCGGTGACTGGCTGCCCGGAAAAATAACTCAGAATAAGGAAGTGCTGCAAAAATGATCAATGGATCCGGCTACAAAAATGCGCTGATATCCGGCGCAAATCATATTACATCACATCAACAGGAAATCAATGCACTCAATATTTTCCCGGTTCCGGACGGTGACACAGGAACAAATATGTCAATGACCATTCAGGCTGCCGCAAGAGCGCTGGAAGATGTTCATTCCCAGGATATCTCAGAGGTAGCTTCAATTGCCGCATCCGCAATGCTCAAGGGCGCAAGAGGAAACTCAGGCGTTATACTTTCCCTTTTGTTCAGAGGCATCGCAAACGGTCTGAAAAATAAAACAGAGGTAGACGGCAAGTCTTTTTCATCTGCATTCCATGTAGGCGTGGAAATGGCATATAAGGCAGTAATGAACCCCACCGAGGGTACTATTCTTACAGTCGCAAGAATGGCGTTTGACGCAAGCCGCAGCGCTGCGGAGATAGATTCCGATGCGGTAGTGGTATTCAATGCTCTTTGCGGAGCAGCGCATGACGCTCTTGACAAGACACCCGAGATGCTTCCCGTGCTGAAAAAGGCAGGGGTTGTGGATGCAGGCGGTATGGGTCTTTGCATGATACTTGACGGTATGCTTTCACTTATCAGGGACGGCGAGATCATTGAGCTTGTGGATAATACTGAGGAAGCCCCCAGCACCGGTATCCAGGCACAGATAGATGCAAGCAAGGAATTTTTCAGAAATGCGGCAGCTGAATTTGATTCAGAGATAAACTTCACCTATTGTACAGAATTTATCGTTGGCAAGGCAGAGGGTCTGACAAAAAGCCCGCTGGAGCTGAGATCATTCCTTGAGACCATCGGCGACTGTGTTGTTGTAGCAGAGGACGATGATATCATAAAAGTCCATGTGCATACCGAAAATCCCGGAAATGCACTTCAGGCAGGACTTGATTTTGGTCAGCTTCTCACCGTAAAGATAGAAAATATGAAGGAGCAGCACAGAAAGGCTGCCGAGCAGTATGAAAAGGAAAAGGCTGTTCAGGAGGAGAAGCGCAGGAAGGAAGAGGAGCTTCGTCCTGTGGAGCCTGTTGAGGAGTCCGGCTTTGTAGCAGTTGCAAGCGGCGAGGGACTTGTGAATGTATTCAAGGATCTCGGCTGCAACCACGTTGTAAGCGGCGGTCAGAGCATGAACCCCAGCACAGAGGATATCTATGAGGCGGTCATGGCAACTCCGGCAAAGACTGTTTTTGTGCTGCCCAACAATAAGAATATAATCCTTGCAGCAGAACAGGTCATCCCGCTGGTGGAGGACAGAGAGGTTATTATCATTCCCTCAAAGACTATCCCCCAGGGACTTGTGGCAATGCTTTCATATGCAGCGGATTCCACTGCTGAGCTGAACAAGGAATTCATGACAGCGGCGCTTGCCAATGTTTCCACCGGTCAGGTCACCTACGCTGCAAGAAACAGCGAATTCGGTATGACAAAGATAAAAGAGGGGGATATCATCACCCTTGACAACGGTAAGCTGACGGGCAAGGATAAGGATCCTGTAAAGGCTGTGGTAAGGCTTGCAAAAGAGATGATAACCAGAGATACCTCATATGTCAGCATTATCTATGGCAACGGCATAACTGAGGAACAGGCAAATACCGCTATGGAAACAATAGAGGCAAAAACCGGCGGCAGTGTGGAAATATCACTGATCGAGGGAAATCAGCCTATCTATTATTTCATACTTTCGGTGGAATGAAAAAAATTAAAGGCTCTGTGAAAACCGGAGCCTTTTTTTGCAAGTAAAAGTACAGGTCACAATTTAAGTATCTGAATGATACCTTGTCCGTGACGATACAGAACAGCGAAAAGGAATTGACAGGAGGCGTTCAGTATGAAGGAAAATAAGCATTTTAAAAGAGGTGTGCTTGCAGTTGCAGCAATAACCGCTGCTCTCAGCTTTGCCGGATGTGAGGATGTTCCGGGGCAGCCGTCCCAGACATCGCCTTCGGCTTCTTCAAGCGCAGCAGAAAGCAGTGTGCAAAGCTCAGCAGAAAGCAGCGTGGAAAGCTCTGTTCAGAGCAGCGTGGAAAGCTCCGCCGAAAGCAGCATTGAACAAAGTAATAACAGCGCCGTGGATTCCAGCAAGCCGGCAGAAGAAAGCTACGAGCCTGAAAGCCAGCTTCCGGAGCCGCTTTACGGACCGCCGGAGGTTGTGGATTCCAGCGAACCGGAAGATTCAAGCTTCGATCCGGAAAGCCAGTACCCCGAAGTTGTTTACGGTCCCCCTGTAGTTGAGGATTCCAGCAAGCCGGAGTCAGAATACGACCCGGAATCCAATATTCCTGAACCGAGTTACGGACCGCCTGAGGCTTTTGAGTCATCTCAGCCCAGCGACTTTGATCCCGCAGAGAACAGCGCAGAGGAAGTTTACGGACCGCCGGAGGCTTTTTTCAGATAATAATACAGCGATTGAATGTCGGAGAGCGAAAGCTTTTCCGCAGGCTCAGTCAAAGGGAGAAAAACAATGGATCATCTGACAAAATCAAAGCATATGCAGCAGCTTTTTGAATACAAGGAGCTGCTGAGAAGAGAACCCAGGCTCAGATTTCTTTTTCTTGAGCTGACCATGCGCTGCAATGAAAGATGTCTTCACTGCGGCAGCTACTGCGGCGATGTAAAAATCCCGGAGCTGACGGTAGAGCAGTACCGGGAGCTTCTGGACAAGGTAAAGAGGGATTTTTCACCGCTGCCCATGCTGTGCATAACCGGCGGCGAGCCGCTTCTGAGAAAAGAATTTTTCGAGATAATGGGCTATGCAAACGAGTTTGGCTATAACTGGGGCATGACCAGCAACGGCACGCTGATAACCCCGGAGGTAGCGAAGAAGCTGTATGATACCGGCATGAAGACCATTTCCGTAAGCATAGACGGACTTGAGTCTACCCACGACAGCTTCCGGAGAACCCCCGGCGGCTATAAAAAAGCCATCGAGGGAATAAAGAACCTGATGAAATATGATTTTCAGGCAGTTCAGGTAACAACAGTCGTCACAAAGAAAAGCCTGCCGGAGCTTGACCAGCTTTTCAAGGTGGTTGAGGAGCTGGATGTACATTCCTGGAGAATTATCAATATCGAGCCCATCGGAAGAGCGCTGCAGCTTGACGGATATGCGCTTGAAAAGGATGAATACCGCAGGATGTTTGAATACATCCGCAGCAAGCGCGCCCAGGGCTATCCGGTAATGTACGGATGCTCGCATTATCTGGGGCTTGATTATGAAAAGGCAGTCAGGGACTGGTATTACCAGTGCAATTCAGGAACCTATACCGCAAGCATAATGACAAACGGAGATATTGGGGGCTGTCTTGATATAGAGCGCAGGGAAGAGACGATACAGGGCAATATACTCAGGGATGATTTCACAGATGTATGGAAGAACCGTTTTGAGATCTTCCGCACACCGCTGAATGAAAAGGACGAGAAATGCAGATTCTGCGAATCCCGTAATTTCTGCCTTGGGGGAGCGTACCACAGCTGGAATTATGATGAAAACCGCCAGATGGTATGCTTCAAGGGAATATTATTCTGATCACCGAGGACACCACCGGAAAAGCGCCGCCGCTGGCGGCTCAAACAATAAAGAACACCGTGCCGCTTCACAATAACAAGGGGAGGCAGGGATGGGGGAGCCGGCGTCTGTCTGATTCCGGCTAACGAGGCTGACGAGGCTAACGAGACTAACGAGGGTTTTCTATATCTTTCCTTTTATAAAATTCTCTTTTTTTAGGAATATCCTCGTGATGCTCGTTAGTAAACACCGATAACCCCAGTGTTCATCAGGATTTCATAGCCCCCGAGGGAAAGCGGTTTTCCTCGGGATTTCTCGTAATTTCCTCGTAATGTGACAAAAATGCACACACCTACATAGTCAGAAGCCGCGCAAAAAGTGTAAAAAATCCGGGTCTTTGCAAAGATGCAGGCTCGGACTTTTTTATACCATCCAGCGATACACGCAGCTTTGCTATAAACCAAATTCCTGATTCCTGATTCAAATCAATTCCACTTTCCAAATTCCAAATTAACTACAAACTCCCCCCCATAACTCCCTCGATTCTGCGAAAAGTTTACTTCAAAAGGTCAACTTTTTTAAAAAATAATAACAGAAATTTTGCCTGCGCTTTTGTGCAAACCTGATAAATGTGGGGGGGAAGGAATTAGGAATTAGGAATTAGAAATTAGGAATTTGGAATTTGGAAAGTGGAAAGTGGAATTGAATTAGGAATGAGGAATTAAATCTGGAATTCTGAACTTCTTTCTTTGAGCTTTGAACTGCAGCCGGCGGTAGTTGGTGTAAAATAATTCTGGGAGTTTTCGTAGGAGCTGGCTTTGGAAATTTTTTTTCCTCTTGCCAACCAAGTATAACACGCGAGAGCGAAAGCAACGCTTTGTCAGACCTGCCCCGCGAACATGACACCGGCGGCACGCCGGGGCGGGCAAGTTGGTGTAAAATAATTCTGGGAGTTTTCGTAGGAACTGGCTTT
>ONNU01000096.1 GCA_900319255.1 uncultured Eubacteriales bacterium | reverse complement strand
GGTGTCACAATTGTCTTAGCGTATGTTCTTGAAATGCGTAACATTCCCAATCAGCTTAGTATACTCTGATTTCTAACAAAGAGGGGGGCGCAGCCCACCTCTTGTGGTTCTCCTCTTTTGTCCGCAGCGGCTTTGCCGCTGCCCCCCCGGAAGAAGTCAGCAATCAATAGAAGCCAGTTTTTGATAGATAAGATTAGGTATTGTCAGGGGCTTTACAGAAGAAGCTTTTTATCAACAGATGGTTGAAACAGAATAAAACAAAAAGGACTGCCCGGGAATAAATAAGGCAGCCCTTTATTTTTTTATATTGCCGATCAGTAAAAATATCAGTCCGGAAAGATCATGCCGGCGCTGTATTCTGTCAGTAAAGCACAAGGGTGCTTCCGCTTATGTAGCAGCTGCATTCATAATTTTCGTGCATGGAGGTTTCGCTGTCGTAGATGCTGCATATAGAAACGGACTGCGCAGTTTCATCGTTGAAAATGGTCTTTCTCGTGATGACATAGCGGTTGTCAATGCAGGTGACAAAGCTGCCGAGGGATGAGGGATAGGTGATATCGGCGCTGCTGCTGACAATGCCGGCTGCTTTTGTGCTGCCGTCCTGCTCCTGTACGGAGAATACGGCAAAGGGCTTTTCCTCGACGATGTAAATGACATTTCCGCTTGATGCATCTAATTCAGCTTCGATCTCAAGAGCGTTGGTAAAGACATTGTAGCTGCATATCTTTTCAAGCCCCGTTCTGAATTCCTTTGCGCGGAAAAACATCTTTTCGCCGTCAATGCCCATGTATCTTGCGAGAGCCTTGATATCTGCGCTGGCGATGCATTTTTTTGTGATAGTCTCGCTGCCGGCTTTAAGCTCGGCTTCAAGCTCTCCAAGACTGCACAGCCAGATATTATCCCTGATATCAACATTGATCCATCTCTGCTCGTCATAATAGCCCTTTTTGATCTGCTCGTCAGCAAAGGGATCGAGAAGTATGGCGTATTTTACACCGTGGGCTTCTATCAGCTTGATATTGCCTGTGCCAAGCTTTGCGATAAGGGGATTTTTGATAAAATGCTTTACATTGGTCTCCATGTCGTAAAGATAGCAAAGACATTCGCAGCCCGTGATATTGCGGTACTGCTCGAACATTTCAGCGTTGGCTTCGTCGGGACCCATGAAAATAAGAACGTTTGCACTGTCAAGAGCAAGACAGCTTCTGAAAGCGCCGGTGCAGACGATCTTTCTTCTGCTCAGCTCAGCGCCGTCATTTTTCGAGATCTCGATAAGCCACAGACTGTTTTTGCCGTTTTCAAGAACAAGTATGATATTGCTTTCAAAGGCAAAAATATGCTCCACAAATGTGGGATCCTCAAGAGTATAATTTGTAATAAGTCTTTCGTGGCGGGTATTCCTGTCATATTCAAGGATAAAAAGCTCGTTTTTACCGTTTTCGATCTTTTCCTCGGCATAATAGATATAAGAGCTGTCAACATTGAAAAGCTCGATATTGCGGTCGGAAAAAATATTTCTTATATCAACAACTGTCATTTTATTCAGCCTTCCTTAATTTGATAAAGCCAGCATTTTTCATAGCTGCGCTGTAATAAACTATATACCTGCAAGAGCGCAAAAGAAAGTGACATCTGTCGCACATCAACGCATCATTACATATTGCATCAATATAAAGTATATGTTATCTTTGATTTTTTGTCAATGATATACGGGGAAATATTATAATTATTGCATAAAAGCCGTGAGAAGTCAGAAAAAGCCAGGATATAAAGAATGACTCTCGGATACGCTGTTCCGCTTTAAAGCTCTGATTCATGCTTCTTTAGTATTTCAGCTTTGGTGAGTCAAAAGGTGGAAACCACAAGGGGTTCCCCCCTTGAGTTTTCCACCTTTTGGAATCCCCTTTCCTTATCCCCTGTAGATTGCCAGGCTCTATCAACTAAGAATTGGTTCTTTTTATTTGAGACCTGAATCCGTGAAACTGACATCTACGCTTTGGGCGGCAAAAGGGATTTTGGCTGTTCCACTTTCATGCCATGAGGCATGCTTCATTGGTATTTCTGCTTTGGTGAATCAAAAGGTGGAAACCACAAGGGGTGTCCCCCTTGAGTTTTCCCCCTTTTGGAATC
>ONNU01000248.1 GCA_900319255.1 uncultured Eubacteriales bacterium | reverse complement strand
TACAGAGAGACTATCCGCAAGAGCGTCAAGGTTCAGGGCAGATACAAGAAGCAGACCGGCGGTCACGGTCAGTTCGGTGACGTATGGATCGAGTTTGAGCCATGCGACAGCGAAAGCATGGAGTTCGGCGAAAGAGTAGTCGGCGGCGCAGTTCCCAAGGGCTTCTTCCCGGCAGTTGAAAAGGGTCTGAGAGATTCCATCTCCAAGGGTCCCCTTGCAGGATACCCGGTAGTCGGACTGAGAGCAACACTTTACGATGGTTCATATCATCCGGTAGATTCATCGGAAATGTCCTTCAAGACAGCAGCCTCCCTTGCATACAAGGATGGTATGCCCAAGGCTGATCCTGTACTTTTAGAGCCGGTAGGCAATCTGAAGGCTGTTGTTCCCGGCGACAACATGGGCGATATCATGGGCGAGATCACAAAGCGCCGCGGCCGTGTTCTGGGAATGAATCAGGCAGACGACAATATGCAGGAGATCGAAGCAGAGGTTCCCCAGGCAGAAATGAGCGATTTCTCCACCTTCGTTCGTCAGTGTACTCAGGGCAGAGGATATTTCACCTTCACCTTTGTAAGATACGAAGAGACCCCTCGCAACATCGCTGAAAAAGTGATCAGCGAAGCAGCTGAGGGCTGATAATAACAAACAATACAAGGCGGCAGTGCGGGCAAGACCTGCGCTGCCGCTGTTTGACTTTTCTGAGCCCTGTGTCCCTACATTCCAACCGCCGATTAATAAATTAATCAGTGTTTCCTTAGGTTATTTGTAACAGATTCAATTATCTTGCATCATATTAATAGAGGATATCGGAGGTGATAAAAATGCTTTTTGAAGAACTATATGAGGATAATTATAGAATAGTTTACGGCTATATTTTCTCCCTTACAAAAAATGAAGCTCTGTCGGAGGATCTCACTTCGGAAGTTTTTTTAAAAGCATTTGAAAAAATCTCCGGTTTCAGGGGAGAATGTAAGATTTCTACATGGCTGTGCAGGATCGCAAAAAATGAATACCTTCAATACCTTCGTAAACATAAGAATACGGAACCGCTTGAGACTTGTACTGATCTCCCCGATGTGCATCAATTTGAGGAGATAATTCAGGACAAATCTATGGCTATTACAATACATAAGCTGCTGCATGATTTGGAGGAGCCGTATAAAGAAGTATTCATTCTTAAGGTATTTGCAGAGCTGAGCTATAAGGACATTGCCTGTGTACTCAATAAAACGGAGACATGGGCAAGGGTAACATATTACCGGGCAAGGATCAGAATTATAGAAAGACTGGGTGATAAAGATGAAAAATGATTGCAGTGTAGTCAAGGATCTTATCCCACTTTATACCGAGGGGCTTGTCAGTGAAGAAACAAAGGAATTTATCTGTGAGCATTGTAAGAGATGCAAAAAATGTAAAGAGCTTTTTGATAATACTGCCGTTCCTGCTGTTGATGATCATGATGATAACGGCAAAAAAGAAAAAATATGGAATGAAATTGCACGCAAGGAAAGAAAAAGGAAAAGGCGGGAATATACCTTTGCCTTACTTGCAGCTGTTATACTGATATCAGCAGCAGTATATTTATTCTGCTCTCAATTCAAGAGTTATGAGCAGCCGACTCAATATGACTTTACCGTTACCGATAGAACCTTGAACTGTACGAATTATACCGAAAATGATGTTTACGATGCTGCAAGAGCGGTCAAGGCATATTTTGAAAAAAAATATGAAGGAAATCTTCTGCGGTTGGCTTATGATGAAAGAAGTACGACAGATAAAGACAGATACGAGACCTCGGGACATCCGGATGCCATAGTGTTTAAATGTGACTATTACCTGAACCAAAGACACATAGCAGGTGACGATCATCAATTAAGAACCGAGTGGAGCTGGTTGGTGGAAAAGGACAGCAGCGGAGAATGGATAGTTGTTGACGGTGGTTATGGATGATAAAAGTGTGGTGGTGAGAAAAAAACGTATGCCCTATGTTCTCTATCTGAACAACTATATCAGAAAATATTCACTATTCATTATTCGTTATTCATTATTCACTTCTTCCGCCCCATCCCCCCCGACCCCCTTCCCGAGGGAAGGGGGAGAGTATAGGAACGGCGGG
>ONNU01000199.1 GCA_900319255.1 uncultured Eubacteriales bacterium | reverse complement strand
CCTTCCGCATCATGTTTTTTCTCCCATAAGGATCGCTGTTGTACGGGCGCCGAGCATTATTCCCCTCTGATCCTCAAGCCTTTTTTCTCCGCCGGGGTCAGCCGAAAAGCCGTAAGCCTCACATACAAGCTTCCATTCAAATCCATCGGGAAGCTCCGGCAGTCCGAACCGGTGTTCCTCCCAGTGAGCATTGACTGCGATATAAATAAAGCAGTCATTTTTTGTGCCGTATTTCCTGCTGTCCTCGGCGTACATATATGCAAGGCACAGCCCCGGAGAATTCTCGTCTATATCCCATGCGTTTGTGCCGTGGAAGGACATTTCAGGATAGGAGGTGCCGTTGTTTCCGAAATCATATGTATCTGCGGTGATAACAGGGTGAGCCTTCCTGAATGAAATAAGCCTTCTTACATAATCGAAAAGCTCCCTGTTCTTTTCAAGATATGTCCAGTCAAGCCACGATATCTCATTATCCTGACAATATGCATTATTATTGCCCCACTGGGTATTTGCAAATTCATCGCCGGACAGCAGCATGGGTATTCCCTTGCTTGTAAGAAGAACGGTCAGCATATTTTTCATCTGTCGGAACCGGAGGGCGTTTATCTCCGGGTCGTCAGTTTCACCCTCAGCGCCGCAGTTCCAGCTTCTGTTATCATCACAGCCGTCACGGTTATCCTCGCCGTTGGCTTCGTTATGCTTTCCGTTATAGGCGGTAAGGTCGTACAGCGTAAAGCCGTCATGGCAGGTTACAAGATTAATCGAAGCCGAAGAACCTCTGCCGCCGTACATATCATTTGAGCCGCGTATTCTCCTGCACAGCTCGGGAGCGCACTCTGCCCCGCCCTTTATAAAGCTGCGCAGACAGTCACGGTATTTGCCGTTCCATTCAGCCCAGCGCCCGAAAGCGGGAAAGCTGCCCACCTGATAAAGTCCGCCTGCATCCCAGGCTTCCGCAATAAGTATGCTTTTCCCCAGCACAGCATCATGGGCAATGCTGTCCAGCAGCGGCGGGTCAAGCATCGGGGCACCGTTTTCATCACGGGAAAGTATGGATGCAAGATCAAACCTGAACCCGTCCACATGATAAGCCGATACCCAGTACCGCAGACAATCAAGCACAACATTTCTTACCACCGGATTGTTGCAGTTCATGGTATTTCCGCAGCCGCTGAAATTATAATAATATCCGTCCGGGGTGAGCAGATAGTAGGTGCGGTTGTCGATACCACGGTAGGATATCGCCGGTCCGTTTTCATTGCCCTCCGCCGTATGGTTGAATACAACGTCAAGAATGACCTCTATTCCGTTTTCGTGAAGCTTTCTTATAACGCTTTTCAGCTCGTCAGCCTCCATGCCCACCGCTGCCGCAAGGGAATATCCCGCCTTCGGGGCAAAGAAATCCACCGTTGAATATCCCCAGTAATTATACAGTCGTCCGCTCTCTGTCTCGCGGGAATTTTCAAATTCGTCAAACTCAAATATCGGCATAAGCTCGATGCAGTTCACGCCGAGCTTTTTCAGATAGGGTATTTTTTCGGTTATGCCCGTATATGTACCCCGGAATTGCACTCCGCTGCTTTCATGCTCTGTAAAGGAGCGAACGTGCATTTCATAAATAACAAGCTCATTCTGCGGTATCTCAAGAGGCTTGTCACCCTCCCAGCAGAAATCCTCGCGTATTATCTGTCCCCGGTGCTGGAACTGAACTGAATAATCAGGCTCTCTGCCCCATTCCGTTCTGCCTGAAACGGATTTTGCATAAGGGTCAAGCAGGACATTGTTCCTGTCGAAAAGCAGACCCTTTTCGGGAGCATATTCGCCGTCAAAGCGGTAGCCGTATTCGGTGGTTTCGATCTGGATGCCGAACACCATCATCGAATAGACATTGCCGATACGGAATTCCTCCGGAAAGGGTATCTCCGCAAAAGGCTTTTCCTGTCCGTGATGATACAGCACAAGAGTACAGCCCGTTGCTTCTTTTGAAAAAACGCTGAAATTAACGCCGTTGTCAATAATAGTTGCGCCGAAGGGCAGTACCCTGCCGATGCAGTATTCAAGATCTCCGATCTTATTGGTCGGAAATGTGTCTATATAATACATATCATCACCCTTTCTGCCTGAATGATCAATTCTGAAGCCGTGAAACTGACATCTCCGCTGCGGAGGGATAAAGGGAATACATTGCTCTGCTTTAATGCCCTGAGATATTCTTCATCAGTATTTCTGCTTTGGCAAATCAAAAGGTGTAAGCCACAAGGGGTGTCCCCCTTGATTTTTGCCATTGTGTTTCGCGGATTCAGGTCAATTACTTTTTCATCCTCTTTTCAAACCTGAACATTCCCTCCGGAAACTGGTCGTTTATATGCTCTGCCATATCCGGGTCATTCGGGTCGGGATGATGGTTATTATAGAATTCCACGATATGGAAGCCGCAGCGGTTGACATAGAAATGGATATTTCTCTTTTCAAAATAGGGAGTGACCGTTTCCCAGAGCTTTACCTCAGGATGAAGCTTTTCAACCTCACACCATGCGGCATAGCCTATCCCCCTGCTGTGAACGCGTGGGGAAACGAAAAGTATCTCAAGCTCGCCTTTTTCTCCCTCCGTCCTGAGTATCACACCGCCCACATTCTGACCGTCACATACGATACGGTAAGCTTCGCCCTTATCAATTGACTGTTCGATGGTCTCACGGGAAATGATCTGACCTTCCTCTTCAAAGTGATCGTCCCGTCTGCCGAATTCTTCAAGAGCGCCGTAATTGAACGCCTCCTGATTGTCAAGGATAAACTGTTCTCTGTCCGATGCATCAAGCTCAGCAAGCTTTATTTCAGCCATAATCATCCCTCCCGTATGCTCTTCCGTACAAAAGCCCGGCTGCGGTCTTTCCGCTTCAAGCTATGTAATAATTTTACCATAATTTTTTCATTATAACAATGCATATCCGCCGATTTGTACAGGATTTTTATAGTTTCCTGAATCCGTGAAGCTTACATCTCCGCTGCGGGTGGAAATAGAATCCGATGTTCTGCTTTAATGCCATGAGACATACTTCATTAGTGTTTCTCCCTTTTACAATTCCCTTTACTTATCCCCTGTAGAAAGCCAGGCTTCATCGGCTAAGAGTTGGTATTTTTCGTTTTAAGATGTTTAAAGCTCATCTGAAACTGCACCTTTTGGGTGAATATGATAATTCCGATTAATGTATAAAACCACTCATTAATACAGTAGTTTTTTTATTTTTGCCGTTGAGTTTCAGGGATTCAGCTTCAAGGGCAGAAAAACGGATAGCCGTGACCCTATTGATGAAATTTTAACCAATATGGTTAATGGCAGCAGGAAAATAATATTATAAAATAGTATACAGGACAAAATACTTCTGTTTACAAGCGATTGTAAACGGGGAAAACCATCTGCCCGCCGCACAATGCCGGACGCTACGTCTGCAAGCCGGAATTCTCCTGAAAAGCCGCAGGAAAGCAAAAGCTTACATCAGCCGCTCTGACATATGCATAAATAATCCGGATCAATATTCTGAAAGCAGGGGAAACAAATACGCTTTACAGCTGCGAAGGAATATCCCGGAGCCTCAGAACAATGAAAATATTCAAGGGGATAAAACAATGGAAAAGAAACAGTATATCACTCCGGAAATGGAAATAACAAGATTTAACGCCGAGGATATTATCGTCACCTCCGACCCTCAGAGAATCCAGAATGATGAAACTGAGATCATGACTGGCTCAAGTATATAATAATTGTACGATATAATCAGGCAGGTACTGATAATATTTTTTGTAATATCAGATAATTGACCAATCGTTCAAAATGCAATATGTCAGATATGTCAGCATTCTGACATAAATATTAAAAAAGGACTGATAAAAATGAAAAAAAATTCCGGAAAATCTTAGCAGTAGCTATAGCAGCTGCAGCAATAGTCTGTGTAGGCGCAGGCTGAGGAAATAACGACAAAAAGGCTCAGGAAAGCTCCTCAGCATCCGTTGAATCCTCAGCAGCTTCCGAGGAAGAGAGCGCGGAGGAATCCGAGGAATCAAGCAAGGCTGAAGAAAGCAAGGCTGAATCCACAGAGGAAAGCGCAGGCGAAGCAGAAGAATCCGCTGCCGAAGCTTCCGGAGAAGCATCTGAGGAAGGCGGCGCAAGCGATGAGGAAGGCGCTAAATCTGTCGGAGCATGGGAATTCAATGCCGGCAGTAAATACAGCGGTATCATAATCAATGCCGACGGTTCAGCTGAATACAGGAATGAAATGAACAATTCCGCGCCCGCAAGATGGACAGTTGAGAACGGCAACCTTTGCATCCGAGCAGCAGGGGGACTTCAGACATTAAGACTTGAAAGCGACACTCTTGTTGATGTTGACAACGGTCATATCTACACAAAGGAAGCTCAGTGATAATTTCAAGGCAACTGATAAGAAACTCTGCCTCCCGAAAAATAAAAAACGAAAAGGGAACAGCATTTTTTCAGAATACATTTTCACACAATATCGTGCAAAAAATACACAGCACCCCCGGGCTGAATGCTCATGGGTGTTGCTTTTATTTTACGGATCATTCTGATATTTCTTTTCCCGTCACATCAAAGGAAAAGCTTGTTGAAAAGTCCTGATAAGACCAGACCTTCATTGTTCCGGCGGTATTATTGTAAATTGCGCTGTACTGTGTCATGGTAACTCCAGCCGCCCTTGTATTCGTATTCTGGATCACGCTCCGGAGTATCACCTTTGCCTGGCTTTCGGGCATAACGGTTCTGTATTCTTCGCTTGATCTGTCCTGATACATTTCCAGCTGGCTGAGCATACAGGCAAAGCGATGATAACCGTGACCGGAGCCGTAGGAATAGCGGCTCTTTCCGTCCAGTCCTGACAGGATCACAGCTCTTTCATGCAGCGCTCCGTTTCTGTATGAATCCTCCGCATCATTGCTGCACAGATAAAAATTCGATGCGATATCGGTCTCAGCAATAGAAAGCTTACCATTGCGGCTTTCCATAATAACACTTTTTCCATTTGCGTCCGTCACGAAAACATGAACGCTCTGCCAATCCTCCGGTCTGTATCTGAAATTTTTCACAAGCTCCACTGTTTCATCCACAGAAGCGCAGTTATCAAGGATATTCCTCAGCAGGATCCCACAGGAATACTCTGCCATTGCAGGCTGGTCTCCCTTTTTGATGACCACCTTCAGAAGGTTTGCGCTCAGACCCTTTTCATTCAGTCCGTCCATGCAGGCATAAGGCAGACTTAAAAACATCTCCGGATCAAAATCCGGCAGATCAGGTCCGCCGGTCTGATACAGCGGGCTGAAAGGATCCAGCCACACTGCATCAGCAATTCCGATGGATTCATATTTCCCCTGGGGCTTGCAGTGCATAACGACATTCAGACCGGTATATGACGGATCCTCCGCAGAAACACGATGTCCCAGATCATAATTTCTACAGGTCAGCACCTCCCCCTTTTCATTATGGGTAAGAAAGCAGGAACAGCCGGGCGCCTGAGTGTTTCTCCTTATAACCTCCTCAATTATCTTCGGATCATAATAATCACCTTTATAATCCATAAAATACATATGCCCGTCCTTGTCAAGCCTTCTGATAACATTCTCACTCATGTAGTTCAGCTCCCCCTTGCATTTTGAAATGGTTTCTAAATTTTAAAGACATGAGCTAAATCTTTCTGCTGATAATATTATATATCCCCGACCGGATAAATACAATACCTGAATCCGTGAAACTGACATCTACGCTTTGGGCGGCAAAAGGGGTTTTGGCTGTTCCACTTTCATGCCATGAGCCATGCTTCATTGGTATTTCTGCTTTGGTGAATCAAAAGGTGG
>ONNU01000229.1 GCA_900319255.1 uncultured Eubacteriales bacterium | reverse complement strand
CTCCCCTTTAGGGGAGGTGCCCCGCAGGGGCGGAGGGGTTAAACTCTATGACTTTTGGCACGGTCTGCATTCCTAATTCCTCATTCCAAATTCCACTTTCCAAATTCCAAATTCCTAATTTCAATAGATGCAGAGATGAAAAATCAAACAGGAGCGGGATGTGAATTTCAGTGAAAGCTTAAAATTTTTTCATAGCTCTGCAAAATGATGCATAGTATGTTTCTGGGGTGGTGTTATGGAAGGTATTGAGGGAATAAATCATTTTATTAATGGGATAGTCTGGGGACCTGTGATGCTTTGCGCTATGCTTGGGATCGGGGTTTTCTATTCGGTCAGAACAGGCTTTTTTCAGGTGCGGCATTTTCCTGTATGGTGGAGCGAAACTATTTTATCTGTTTTCCGTAATAAAAGCAATAAGGGCAAAAACGGTATGATCTCCCCTTTCCGGGCTATGTCAACAGCGCTTGCGGGGGCTATCGGTACGGGGAATATCGTGGGTGTTGCCGGGGCTATGGCGCTTGGGGGTGCGGGGGCTGTTTTCTGGATGTGGGTCGCTGCATTTTTCGGTATGGCAACCAGCTTTGCAGAGATCGTTTTAGGTATCAGGTACAGGGAAGTAAAAAACGGCAGCTACGTCGGCGGTCCTATGTATTACATAGAAAAAGGGCTTGGATGCAGATGGGGCGCTGTATGCTTTGCGGTTTTGTGTGTTCTGGTCTCTCTCGGGATGGGAAATATGACGCAGGCTAATTCTGTTGCAGGGGCGCTCAGGCTCAGCTTCGGTATTCCTCCGGTGATATGCGGAGCTGTACTTTCTGCTGTGACCGGGCTGATTATTTTCGGGGGCATATCGAGAATTTCTGCGCTTACGGAAAAGCTTGTTCCGGTGATGACTGCGCTGTATATCATTGCTGCGCTGATTGTTATTTTTCACGATATAAGCAGAGTGCCCCCTGCCTTTTCACGAATATTTACGGAAGCTTTTGATGTGAAAGCTTCTGCCGGCGGGATAATGGGCTACGGTATGGCGAGGGCTGTAAAATACGGTATTTCAAGGGGCGTTTTTTCCAATGAAGCCGGGCTTGGCAGCTCGCCGATAATACATTCCGCTGCGGATACCGAGGACCCTTGCAGGCAGGGTATGTGGGGGATTTTTCAGGTCTTTATTGATACCATCGTAATGTGTACCCTGATGTCCCTTTGCATACTCACTGCCGCTCCTGATCTCAGCTGCGCCGACGGTATCGCCCTTAGCACAGCTGCCTTTGAAAATGTTCTTGGCGGAGCCGGAAGGATTTTCATTTCAGTTTCCATCGTGCTTTTTGCATTTGCCACGCTGATATCATGGTGTTATTTCGGAGAAAAGGGGCTTGAATATCTCACTGGCGGACGATATATCAGGCTGTACCGGGGAATTTATGTCTGCATGACCTATGTTGGCTGTGTTCTGGGGATATCCCTTGTATGGGACATTTCCGACACTCTGAACGGTCTGATGGCTATTCCCAATATCATTGCGCTGATACTGCTTTACAGAAAAACTGATGAGGAATGTAAAAAGCTTCGCACAATATCTCCGGCAGGAACTAAGCGCAGATCATTCCGGAAATTGTTTTGAACCATCGTATGCGCAGCATCATCAATGACATAAGGCGGAAACCATATGGAGCGTTACCCCTTGAGTTTCCCCCTTTTGAAATTCCCTTTCCTTATCCCCTCTTCTGCACCCTGCATTTTCCCTTTCTCTTCACCGCAGCTATCATTATCATCAACTTTAGAATAATACTCCATCCACCACACGCTACGCGTACGGTTTTCCAGTCTCGCCCTTTCAGGGGGCTGTCAAGCTTTCATGAATCCAAAAGCCTTCCCTGAAAGGGAATAAGTGATGCCCTAAGAGTGAAGCGACCCCATGGCGGAACTTGTGCAGAGCTGGTGGCACAGCGGCACGCCGTGACGGAGAGGTACTATCAGTAAGCTCTGATTTTTGTACAATCTCCATTCCAGAATAAATTCCTCATTCCTCATTCCTGATTCCATTCAATTCCAGATTCCAGATTTTACTAATCACCAGCAACTATAAAACTTTAAACTAATATCTATAAACTAAAAATTGAATTAGAAGAAAAAATATGGTATAATAAATAAAAATTATCCGAATCGGAGGTTATTGTTATGCCGGAATGGTTAAAAGATGCAGTTTTTTATGAGATCTACCCACAGACTTTCTGTGACAGCAACGGTGACGGTATCGGCGATATCAATGGTATTATTTCCAGGCTCGATTATGTCAGGGAGCTTGGATGTAATGCGATATGGCTGAATCCTGTCTATGACTCGCCCTTTATGGATGCAGGCTATGATGTAAGGGATTATTATAAGGTGGCAGAGCGTTACGGAACCAATGACGACCTGAAAAAGCTCTTTGAGATCGCCCACGAAAAGGGAATAAGGATCCTCCTGGATCTCGTTCCAGGTCATACCTCTGACCAGAACGAATGGTTCCTTAAAAGTAAATTGCCCGAAAAAAATGAATTCAGCGGAAGATATATCTGGACGGACTGTGTTTGGGAGGCTCCGCCGCAGTACAGGCTTCTTTGCGGTATAACTGACCGTGACGGAAACTATCTGGTCAATTATTTCAGCTCTCAGCCCGCTCTTAATTACGGCTTCAATAATATCACCCACCCCTCATGGCAGAAGTCTCCCTCCCATCCGGATTGTCAGGCTACTGTCGAGGCGCTCAAGGATATCATGCGTTTCTGGCTTGATATGGGTTGCGACGGCTTCCGTGTTGATATGGCTGATTCTCTTGTAAAAAACGAGGACGGCGACAAGCCCGAAACCTGCAAGGTCTGGAAAAACGTCAGAGCTATGCTGGACAAGGAATATCCCGAGGCAGCTATCATTTCCGAATGGTGCAATCCGAAGGTGTCTATCGGCGCAGGCTTCCACAGTGATTTTTACCTTGACCATGATACAAACGGCTACCGTATTCTTTTCCGTGACCAGAACTGGAAAACCGGTGAATGCAAGGCTGTTTTCGGCAAGAACGAAAAGGGCGATATCACAAAATTCCTTGACGAATATCTTGATGATCTGGGGGGCACAAAGGGCAAGGGCTATATCAGCTTTATCACCTGCAATCACGATACTCCCAGAATGACAAAGCTTTTCTCTCCCCTTGAAGCAAAGATCGCATATTCATTCGTTTTCATGATGCCCGGCGTTCCCTTCCTCTATTACGGCGATGAGATCGGTATGAGCTATATGGAGGGTCTTACAAGCAAGGAGGGCGGCTTCTCAAGAACCGGTACAAGAACCCCTATGCAGTGGGACAACACCGCAAATCACGGCTTCTCAGCTGCGCCTGCCGAAAAGCTTTATCTTCCCGTTGACACAAGCGAAAACGCTGTGACAGTCGAGGCTGCTCAGAAGGATCCCGACTCCATACTGAACACCCTGAAAAAGGTCATCGCGATACGTCATGCAAATCCCGATCTGCAGTCTGACGGCGATTTTGAGGTCATTTACGCAGTGAAGGAAAAATATCCCTTCATATTCAAAAGAGGTCAGTTCATCATCGCTGTAAATCCCACAGACAAAGAGCAGAGCGCTCCCTTTGCTTTCGACTGCGAAACAGAATTTGAGATCGGCAGCTGGGAAAAGAAGGGCAGCTATATTATCATGCAGCCCCAGACAATTGCGCTTCTTAAATTAAAATAAATCCTTCGGCAGATCTGTACATATGCTGAAAACATGATAATAAAGCCGGTGAACCCAACAATTCACCGGCTTTATTCTTTTTCTGTCCTGTCATTTCGTCTGCCTTCTGATAACAAAAATTGTTGAGCCTTTATTCAGCCCGAGTATTTTCCTTTCGATTTTCGGATGCTTATATCTTCTGACAAGCTCAAGCAAAGCCGTGCCCCCTCTGTAACCATGCACAACAGTCAGCTCTCTGGTATCCCGGGGAAGATTTTTCATAGTTTCATCAAGCTTCTGCTTTGCGCTTGCAGCCGTATGCCCATGAAGATCCAGCTCCTCAAAATATCCCATTGCATAAACCTCCGTTTCATATCTGAGCTGCTTCATATAATAGCAAGACCCGCAAACATTGTCAACACACCGGCAGCGGCAGCGTCGACGCTGCACCCAAAATCGCGGGGTAGGTCTGACAATGCTTTACTTTCGCTCTCGCGTGTTATAGTTCGATTGTAAGGGGGAAGTGGAATTATCCTCAGCCGGATTCTACGAAAACTCCCAGAATTATTTTACACGAACCAGCGCCGGCGCCGGCGCTCTTGCATCGGAATGAAAAATAGTATATAATAGCAATTGGAGATATTTTATTGTCAGTGCGGCTGCTTTTTTTGCGCTGCTTTTAATGAGGTCGGATTATGAAGCTTGATGAGTTTGCTGGAAACGATACGGTGAAAAATGAACTTGCTGCCGCTATGGACAGCGGGGCTTTTCCCCATGCTGTTATTATCGACGGCGCTAAGGGTACGGGTAAAAAGACCCTCGCTGATATCATAGCTGAATATTGCGTTTGTCTTGCGGAGGATAATAAGCCCTGCGGCGAATGCGCCGGATGTATGAAGGCTTCTCACAGGTGTCATCCCGATATCAATATCATTGACGGCACTCAGTCCGGCGCTCTCAGTATCGAGAATGTCAGAAGGATCCGTTCCGATGCTTTTATCAAGCCTAATGAAGCGCCGAAAAAGGTCTTTCTTATCCTTGACTGCGATAAGATGCTCCCGCCGGCTCAGAATGCCTTGCTGAAAATTCTTGAAGAACCGCCTGTCAATGTGGTATTCGTGCTTACCGTCAGCTCCGCAAATATGCTTTTGCAGACCGTCAGGTCAAGGTCCAGGATCTATACCCTCTATCCCCCGTCACCTGATGAAGCCGCTTCGGTGCTGCAGAAAATGTTCCCCGAAAAGGAACGGGGGGAGCTTATTGACGCGGCAGCCCTCTATGACGGGAATATCGGCGAAGCTATAAGAAGCATACAAAGCGGCGATGAACAGTCTGTGCGCCTTGCTGAGGATATACTGAACGCTGTTGCGGCAAGAAAGGAATATGAGCTTTTGCTGCTCACGGGAAACCTTTCTGCAAGCCGTGAATTTGCTGCTGAGGTCATGGGCAATCTGATAAGCCTTTCAGGGGAATGTATCAGAGCATCGGCAGGTCTGCCGGTTTCATCAGAGGCTGCAAAAAACGCTGTAGCATCCCTTTCAGAAAAAAAGCTTTACAGGCTTGCGGATAATATCGCTAAGGCTTCGGATATTCTGAAATCAAATGTCAATCTGAATTTCTTCGGCACATGGCTTTGCTCGGTGCTGATAAAATAAATAATTTTTTTGCTATAAACAATAATCAAAACTGATCGGAGGATAAATATGACTTGTGTTATTGGTGTAAGATTCAAGGATGTGGGAAAGGTCTATTATTTTGACCCCAACGGTCTGGAGCTGAATGTTGGCGACAGCGTTATCGTTGAAACAAGCAGAGGTATAGAATGCGGAAAGGTGGCTCTTGCCAACAGGGAGCTGAGTGACGATCAGGTGACTGTTCCGCTGAAAAAGCTTATCCGCAAGGCGACTGTCGCGGATATGAAGGTGGCAGAGGATAACCGTGAAAAGGAAAAGAAAGCCTTTGCTATATGTGAACAGAAGATCGCTCAGCATAAGCTGCAGATGAAGCTTGTCAATGTTGAATATACCTTTGACAACAATAAGATCCTCTTTTATTTCACCGCTGACGGAAGAGTTGATTTCCGTGATCTGGTCAAGGATCTGGCGTATGTGTTCAGGACAAGGATCGAGCTGAGGCAGATCGGCGTAAGAGATGAAGCAAAAATGCTCGGCGGTCTGGGTATCTGCGGAAGGCCCTTCTGCTGCAATACATTTCTCGGGGAATTCCAGCCCGTTTCTATCAAAATGGCTAAGGAACAGGGTATGTCCCTCAATCCCGTAAAAATCTCCGGCACCTGCGGCAGACTTATGTGCTGTCTGAAATATGAGCAGGATGTTTATTCAAAGCTCCTCAAGACCACCCCGAAGATCGGCGCTATCGTTGATACTCCCGACGGAAAGGGTAATGTTATTGATGTGAATCTTATCACCGGCGTTCTTACCGTTTCCCTGAACAAAGCCCCCGATGCCGCTCCCCATACATACAAGGTCTCGGAAGTAAAGATCATCAGGGACGCTCAGATCAAGCTCGAACGCTCAGAAATCGAAAAGCTCAAAAAACTGGAAAAAGACTGATATTCAGCTTTGCAAAAAAATACACGGCGGGTGTTTGCCCGCCGCTTTTTTTCTCCCTGAAATCATTTATGAACCAGGAATCTGGAATCAGGAGTTAAGGAGTTAGAAGGAATTTGGAATTTAGAAAGTGGAAAGTGGAATTGAATTAGTGGTTAGTGATTAGAATTTGAATTCACCGAAAAGTTATTTCGGATTAGCAATGAAATAATTCTTAGCTGATGAAGACTGGATATCTCGGGGGTTAAGTAAAGGGGATTGCAAAAGCAGAAATACTTATGAAGTATGGCTCAGGGCAATAAAGCGGAACAGCGGAATCGGGAGTTATTCTTTATACCCTGGCTTTTATTGTTTGCTGACTTCTTCCGGGGCAGCGGCTTTGCCGCTGCGACAAAAGAGGAGAACCACAAGAGGTGGGCTGCGCCCCCCTCTTAAGGTTCTCCCCTTTTGACTGACCAAAGTAGAAATGCCAATGAAGCATGGCTCAGGTAATGAAAGTGGAACAGCAAATTCCCTTTTTCAGCGCCAACGGATATGTCAGCTTTGCTGATCCAGGGAATAAATACTAATGAACAATATAATTCCACTTTCCAAATTCCAAATTCAAATATTAACTAAATTCCAAATTCAAATATTAACTAAATTCCAAATTCAAAACAATTACTCACTATATATTATTAATTGTTTCTGCCCCTTCACCTACACAAAAAGCGTAGGTGAAGGGGCAGTCCTGCTCTTATCAATCAGTTTTGAGCTTTGAGCTATAATCTGTCAACTATTCACAGCATTGATAGTGATGACCTTGCTTGCCTTTGCTCCCTTGGAATCTGTTGCTATGACCTTGAGATCGTAGCTTGCTGCTGAGGTGGGAGTGAATTTTGCATAGGTGCCCTTTTCGTTGCCGTAGCTGAGCTTGTTCCACTTGCTGTTGGCTGTTCTCTTGAAGAAGAACTCATAGGTGCAGGGCTTTGTGCCGCCTACAGTTCTGCCGGATATGGTGACTGTCTTGCCTACCGGTACCTGTGTGTCGGTGTTGATATGGGAAATGTTTGTAAGCTCCATGCTTTCAACTACCGTTGCTTTGAATATCTTTTCTGCTGTTGCTCCGGTGCTGTCCTTTACAACGCACTTGAGATCATAATCAGCCGCAGCCTTTGGTACAAGTGTTGCATAGGTCGCTGTGCCGAATTCTGTGCCCATCTTGTTCCACTTGGAGTTTGTACTGCGCTTGAAGTAGAATGCAAACTTGTAGGGTCCTGTGCCGTTCTTTGCGCCGCCTGTAACTCTGATATCATCGCCGATCTGGGCTTTTTCGGTATTGATGTACGCTTCGTTTTTCAAAGAAAGATCGTTTACTGTTACGGTAATGATCTTTTCCGCTGTTGTGCCTGCGCTGTCCTTTGCAATGACCTTGATATCAAAATCAGCTGCTGCCTTCGGCTTGAAGGTCGCTTTTGCTGAGGAGGTAAAATCAGTGATCTGATTCCACTTTGTATTTGCGGATCTCTTGTAATAATATGCAAAGGTATACTGTGGCTTGCCGCCTTCTGCGGATCCGTTGATAACTATGGTATCGCCCAGATCTATTGACTCTGATGCAACTGTGGAGGTATTCTCAAGCTCGGGAACCTGATAGAAATTGACCTTCATGATCTTGTCAGCGGTCTTGTTCTTGCTGTCCTTTACAGTTACCTTGATCTCATATTCAGCCGCAACAGGAGCCTTGAATGTGGTCTTTGTTGTTGAAGTGAAGGCTGTGCCGATGGTCTTCCAGGTGCTGTTGCCCACTTTTCTGTAATAATATGCAAAGGTGTAGGGAGAAGTGCCGGCTTCTGCCTTGCCGTTGATGGTAACGCTCTTGCCGAATTCCACTTCATCTGCGCTGACTGTGGACTTATTGAGCAGTGTATTGACCTTGATGGTACATTCTGCTTTTGCTCCGCCCACTGCCTTTGCGGTGATAACTGCTGTGCCGTTGCCCACTGCTGTTACCTTGCCGTTGTCAACTGTTGCGACCGCTGCGTTGGAGCTTGTCCATGTCAGGGTCTTGTTCTGGGCATCCTCGGGAAGGAGTGTAGCTGTAAGTGTAAGTGTTGAGCCGATCTCAAGAGATGCGCTTGTCTTATTGAGTGTAACGCTGCTTACGGGTGTTCCGGTGAATTCCCACTGGGCGTAAAGGTATACATTATAGTTTTCATCACAGATAACAGGATTATAATATAATGAGAAGATATTCACTGAATAATAACCTGTCTGATCCACGGTAACTCCGGTGCCGTCTGCCTTTGTATTCCAGCTTTTGAATTTATACCCGGGTCTCTCGGGAACGATAAGGTTCATGCTGTAGCTCTTTGCCCATGTATCGGCTGCGCTGTGATAATATGCGATCTCCTGACCGTTTATTGTACCGCCGTTGCAGTCAAGAATGGCAACCCTCCTCATTTCCTCATCTGCTTTTTTGGGATAGGTGAATTCTGCCTGAAGATCAATGGCATCACTTTCGCTGAAATCAGCTGCTGTCAGTGTAGCTGAATGGGACTGTACTGTTCCTGATTCGGGATCAAATACACTGTTCCAGCCAAGGAATTCAAGATGATCGCTTGTGGGAGCGGGGAGTGTCAGTGATGTGAAATCGCTGCTGTTTACAACTCCCACATAATAATTCCATTTTTCCATACCGTCATAGCCGTAGCCGTTATAGGTATTCCATGTGATCTTGCCGCCCAGGTCGGGAAGGTTCTGTATCTCGCCAGATCTTGTTCTGAGGGTGATATAATACTTTCCTGTGTTATGTGGGATGGTCTCATCAAATTTCGGAACAACAGTTATATAAGTACTGTTGCCGAATGCTTCCTTGTTCACAGATGTGATATCGGTGTATACATAACCGGAGTCATAAACTCTCTTCTGCCAGCCCTGGAAGGTTCTGTAGGGTCTGAGAAGATCCGCAGCTGTGGTCATGCCGAAGAAATCAGCTATGCCCAGATCTTCATCTTCTGACAGGAAATTGAAAGAATATGAAGGTGTGTTGTTTGTAAAAGGCTGTCCATTGAAGGAACACATTCCATCGTTGAATTCGAAGCTGACATGATAATCACCAGTGGGATAATAGCCAAAGGCAAAGATATCCGCCTCACTTCCGTAGTAATTACCCTCGACCAGTCCGTCTTCACTGACTGCCGGATAATCGTTATAAGATGAATAGTAGTCGTCTTCTTCATCATAAATTGTTGCGCGCATAATAAAATCTCTTGAATATCTGGGATCAGGCTCCGGAAGAGTCGGTACCTCGCTGACAGTGTATGAATAATCTACACTATTGTTTGCAGAGGGTAAAGCCCCAAGCAGAGTATTACCCGAATATGCGTACTGCGCAATTTTGTAATAGCGGAGGGGCGTGAAATCCTTAAGATCTGAAGTCTGTTTGCAGCTTTCGATGATCTGATTCTTGTATTCCTCCGAAGGCTGTACCTCTTCAAATACAAATCTGCCGTAAACATTCTTTCCGCTGTTGTATGCATCAACAACCTTAGCGAGGGTTTCTTTAGTGGCATCACTCTCATACTGTACAGAGCTGGGGTCTGCTCTGTACATGGTTCCGTAGTAGGAAATGTTCTTTGCAACAGTTGCATCCTGCTCGGAGCTGCTGTCATAGGGAAGAATGTTCATTTCGGAACGTCCCACAAGGATGAAGTTATCAGCCTCGGTATCATTGTACTTGCTCAGACTGAATACAAAATTGCCGTTTTCTATCTCTTCCTCATAATAATATGTGGAAAGATAGCCGGATGAATTTCTATTGAGCCTGAAAAGACGAGCGCTCTCAACATCGCGGCTGTTCGGCTGGAACATTCCGTCGGGTATGGGAATAAGTATCTTATCTATGAACATACCCATATGCTTTACTCTTCCGATCTCCTGTCCGTCAGCCTTGACAGAAATAAAGATCTTATAGGGGTCATCCATCACATCGCCGCTGAGGATATTCCGGTTTATGCTGAGATCCTCCTTATTCTTCATTGCGCTTTCAGAAAAATCCTTTTCCATCACAAAGCCCAGGGTGACATTCTTGCCCTCGTCAAATGCATCAAGAATAAGATCGGCAGTTTCTTCCTCATTATCATCGAAAACTGAATATTTCCCGTTGCGGTACTTATTCAGCTCTTCAACTGCCTTTTCAGCTATGGACTTATCCATCTCGGAATCGGTCTCGGGCTTTACGGGATCCTTTGCCCAGACAGCGTAAACCGTGGCGTTCTCATTTTCATCACCGAAATATTTATAGAGATCACACCAGCCGGGATCATCTTCACCATCCATTTCATGATCCTTGAAGCCGGTATGGGTGACAAAATAACCTGAGCCGTCCTGCTCGGTATTCCAGCCCACGAAGCGAAGCTCCGGATTACTGTTTACGGGTACCATCAGGGAAAAGTCCTGAGGATTTCCGATATAGTCAGTACAGTTGACTATGCTTTCTCTGGGCAGACCGTCAATTGTACCGCCGTTGGCGTCAAGGGTAAGCACTCTTGTAGTATCCTCTTCGGTTGCAAGCTTTTTATAGCAGGCATTCAAATCAATAACATATTTATTGCCGCTGAAATCATCTGCGGTCACGGTAACATAATGCTCTCTGACATTTCCTGAGTCATGGGCATAATAACCGCCCTCAAGCCATCCCAGGAATTCTATACCGTCATAGGTCTCCGGGATAGGCAGGGTGAATTCGGTAAACTGCGCCCGGGGGAATTCAACATAATTTCCGTAATCAGCAAGCTCGCCGCCGACTCCGCAGTCAAATTCGATATACACCTTACTTTTGTCATAGACATCCCATCTGTCAAAGGATGCATATGCGTTGAGAGAATAGTCGCCGTTAAAGTCATCCTTTGTAACGGTGGTCACAGTTTCACCGTTGATCATCCAGCCCTTAAAGGCATAATAACCGTCTCTGACATTGGTTCCCACAAGATCAGTAAGATCCACTACCTCGTTATCGCTGTCGAATTTAAAGCTGACAGTCTTGGAATCAGATGAACCGTCAATAGTACCGCCATAATTATTAAATACTATCTCATAGTCACCGTCATCCGTAACCGTCACAGCCCCCGCTGTCAGAGGAACAGAGACAACCAGTGTTGAACTGAGCAGCAATGCCGCTGCCCGCTTGAACAATAATTTGCGTTTCATAGCACACACTCCTATCTTTTTTTGACTTTTTCATGTTGCCCGGAACATCATATGTTCAACATACACTAATATTATACAACATATTGAAAAGATTTGCAATAGCACTGGCGCAGATTATTGTTTTTATAAATTT
>ONNU01000200.1 GCA_900319255.1 uncultured Eubacteriales bacterium | reverse complement strand
GAACTTACGGTTTCGATAGTGACCTTTGACAGCGGGGAGGATTTCTGCCACAATAAAGAGATGGATTCATTTGATATTGTATTTATGGATATTCTCATGGATGGTCAGAACGGAATCGAAACCGCGCGGGTGCTGAGAAGCTTCAGCCTTAATACACTGCTGATTTTTATTACATCAAGCACCGAGTTCATGGCGCAGGCTTTTCCCTGCCATGCCTTCGATTATGTGATAAAACCGTATACAATAGACAGGATCTCACAGGTTATGAATGAGGCTAAACGCGCTCTGAACAAGTTCGGGGATGTTATAGAGATCGCTTCTGAAAAATTTGTGATATCTGAAATAATGTATGTCTTTTCGGATTCCAACTACTGCGATGTTTTTACAGCAAACGGACGCCGGAAAGTGCGTATATCCTTTACTGAGCTTTCACAGCTTCTTTTGAAATACCAGTCCTTTATGGTCGTTGGCAGAGGTGTGATCGTCAATTTCGATAACACCTCCTATATCAACGGTCTTGAATGTGTTATGACAAACGGCGATACTGTACCTGTGAGCAGGAGAAAGATCAAAGAAACAGAGCAGGCTTTTATGAACAGACAGTTCAGCAGGCTTCTGTCAGAAGGGAAATGATATGAACATTTCAGACGTTTTATTATATTTCTGGGATTATTCGATCATACTGCCGGCAGCAATCGCCTGTATTCTTCCGGTGATGGATCACTGCAAAATCAAGTCAAGACTATTCAGCCCGGTAATGACTGTCATTCTTCTGACTGTATCGTTTATGATGGCAGTGATACGTGACTGCACAGGTGTCAATGTCAATATCCCGCTGATCTGCGCATTGGTACCCTCATTTGTATTATATCTGCTGTTATTTGATGTAAAAAAACTGAAGCTGCTGTATTTCTTCGTTTCCTCTGTTGCGGTATTCTCTTTCGGAGGGCTTTCGACTCATTATATCGAAGCTATTCTTGATATGGAAATGGAAATATATATCGCTTACAGTATCAAATGGCTTGTTTCACTTCTTTTTGTTATTGCAGAGATACTTTTCCTGAAAAAACTGAGGTGGCTTCTCAATAATGAAAATGTTGATACGATCTGGCGATTCATGTGGATAGTGCCGATAATAATAACCATTTCAAATTTCCTCTTGATCCCCCTTGATGAAGCTAATGTCAGAGCAGGACGGATTTTTTTATGTATCTTTTGTTCGAGGCAATAATGGTGGTTTTCTTTGTTGTAACGCTTCTGATGCAGTATACTATTGCCCGCGCGATAACCAATAAGGTGGAGGCTGAACAGAATTCCCGGCTTCTTGGAATGCAGGCGGCGCAATATGACAATCTGAAAAAATATCTCGATAACACGGCAAGAGTACGGCATGACTTTATTTATATGGCAAATACCGCCCGCAATCTTGCAGCAAGCGGAGATATAGATAATCTGAAAAAGCTGCTGAATGATTACGGCGAAAGCATCGATGCAAATGCTGCGCCACCGGTCTATTGCAATAATACGGCTATCAATGCAATAACCGCCCATTATGTTTCGGAAGCTCAGAAAAAAAATATACGCATTACCGTCAAGCTGGATATTTCACAGGGCTTGCATATTACCGATTATGAGATCTGCTCTATCGTGGGAAATATCCTTGATAATGCGGTATCAGCAGCCGGAGAGTTACATAATGACGATGCAGAAATACTCTTTGTTGCTGAAACAAAGCAAAACGGTGATCTGTATCTTGCGGTTTCCAATTCATATAAGGGGATGATCGTCAAAAAAAGAGGAAAATTCAGTTCGACCAAGGAAAACGGTCATGGAATCGGTCTTGAATCGGTCAGAGCTGTTGTGCAGAAAAACAATGGTTACTGTAATTTTCATTATGATGAAAAGAAATTCTATTCTGAAATTATGTTAAGGCAGGATTGATCTATGAATTTATTATCTTTTATTATTATTATGGCAATGATATGTATATTCGGCTTTATTAATGAAAAGGTCACAAAGCTGACATATGAAATATCTCTTATGCTTTTTTCCATTATTGTAAGTATTATCGCACTGGTGGGCAGTTCGCTTCTTTATAATACCAGCGTCGGAAATATACTTGCAAACATTCAGGTGTTTAATATCGAAAAATTCCTCATGGACGGCGTGCTTTGCTTTATGCTTTTCGCCGGCTCGTGTCATATGAAGCTGTCTGACTTCAAGACCCATGCGCGGCAGATAACCGTTCTTGCGATCGTCTGCACACTTCTTGGGGCGTGCTTCTACGGCTTGCTTTTCTATGGCGCAGGAATGCTGCTGGGACTGAATCTTTCGCTGCCTGTGTGTCTTATGTTCGGCAGTATCGTTGCGCCGACCGATCCTATCGCAGCTACAAGCATACTCAAAAAATTCGGTCTGCCAAAAAATATTTCATTCCTGATCGAAGGCGAATCACTTTTTAATGACGGTGTCGGCGTTGCGCTGTTTGTATGCTTCTCAGGACTGGCTGTGTCTACGTCCTCAAGCGGATTTTTCAGCGTAATGCTTCCCCAGATCTTCGGCGCTGTTGCGGTAGGAGCTGTTGTAACTCTCCTGGCTTTCCCGCTCTATCGTTTTACAAAAAGCGATACTCTTGGCATTTTCGTTACCCTGCTGTCAGTTTCGCTTTCATATTATCTGTGCGAGCTTTTCGGCTTTTCAGGCGCTATCGCTTCGGTCGTCTGCGGTATACTCTTTGCGGCTCTTCATTCAAAATTCTGTCCCGATGAAGATGAAGAAAAAGCCGGACGCTTCAATTCCTTCTGGGAAACACTCGATTCTCTGCTTAACTCAATACTTTACATTATGCTTGGCTTCAGCTTCGTAAGGATCCTGCAGATGCAGTATGTGATACTGCTGGCGCTGGTTGCTGTCGCTGCAAATATGATCGCGCGCTCTGCAAGTCTTTCGCTGTCAACCCTTATTATGGGAAAGATCCCCGATGGATATGACAAGCTTAATTTTATCAAGCTGCTGACATGGGGCGGTCTGCGCGGCGGTCTGTCGGTTGCCCTTGCAATGAGCACTAAGGAGATACTGCCTGAACAAACTTATTATATCATTCTCGGCTGTACCTACGCTGTTGTATTCTTCACTACCGTAATTCAGGGAATCACAATGAAGCCGGTTTACGAACGTATCAACCGTTCTGTTTTAAGCAAGCAAAATAAAAAATAATATTATCAGGTATGAAAAAAGTCGGTGAACATGATTCATCGACTTTTTCGTTATCTTATTAAATTATAGACAGGAGCTTTCGGTAATTTTCTGAGCAACTCTCCCCCGCTTTATTTTACCTAAGTTTATTATATCTGAATCCGTGAAACTGACATTTCGGCTCGGGCTGACATTTCAGCTCGGGCGGAAAAAGATAATCCGCTGTTCTGCTTTAATGCCCTGAGCCATGCTTCGTTAGCATTTCTGCTTTGGTGGGTCAAAAGGTGG
>ONNU01000260.1 GCA_900319255.1 uncultured Eubacteriales bacterium | reverse complement strand
GCCAACTTTATAACCGGCTACCGTAAGCTCTGGGGAGTTGCAACTGAGGAAGAGCTTGCAGAGGAGCAGGAAGAATAATTTAGTAACTATATAACTACCATGAACCATGTCCCGCCCGGGATGTGGTTCTTTTTTGGTTTATCACGGAATGTTAAACTGACAGCTCCGTTATGGGCGGGTAAAGGGATTTGACAGTTCTACTTTCCTGCCCTGAAATATACTTCATCAGTATTTCTACTTTTGTCTCACCAAAGTAGAAATCTAATGAAGCATGGCTCAGGGCAAAAAAGTAGAACAGCGGATTCGGGACTTTTTCTTTATTCCCTGGCTTCAATTTACTGCTGGCTTCTTCAAGAGCAGCGGACAAAAGAGGAGAACCACAAGAGGGTGGCTCCCCCCTCTTTCTGTTTTTCCAACTTCCAAAAAGCCCCCGGTCAACACAATCATTGCGTGACCGGGGGCTTTCATGTGATAACCTCACATTATTATTTAGCTGTAATTGTAATGATCTTTGTCGCCGTTGCTCCCTTTGAATCGGTTGCAACAACCTTCAGATCATAGCTTGCCGCTGAGGTGGGCGTGAACTTTGCATAGGTGCCCTTTTCATTGCCGTATTTCAGCGGGTTCCATTTTGTATTTGCGCTTCTCTTGAAGAAGAACTCATAGGTCACGGGCTTTGTTCCGCCTACTGTTCTTCCGGACAGGGTAACTGTCTTGTTCAGCGGTACCTCTGTGGGGGTGTTGATGACCGAAACATTTGTCAGAGCCATGCTTTCAACTGCTTTTGCTTTCAGTATCTTTGTGTCTGTCTTTCCGTCCGCATCCTTTACGATGACCTTGATATCATATTCTGCCGCTGTCTTGGGAACAACCGTGATATATGATGTCTTGCCGAATTCCTCGCCGGAAAGATTCCACTTTGTGTTTGTGCTTCTCTTGAAATAGAATGCATAGCTGTAGGGAGCTTTTCCGCCGGTTGCTGCGCCGGTTGCTCTGATATCGTCGCCGATCTGTACTGTCTCGGAATTGAGCCATGCTTCATTTTTAAGCGGATCCTTTTCCTCGATGACATTCAGCTTCAGGATCTTTTCACTCTTTTCGCCCGCTGCGTCAGTTGCTATGACCTTGATATCATATTCTGCGACTGCGGTGGGTGTGAAGCTGGGCTTTTTCAAGGTGTTCCACTTTGTATTTGCTGATCTCTTGTAGAAATACTCAAATGTGTATGGCTCTGTGCCGTTTTCTGCGCTTGCGTCGATCTTCACTGTGTTGTTGACAGCTACTTCCTCAGCTGAAAGTGAGGATGTATTTGTGAAGGGCGCAACAGCATTTACCATGAATAATGCATCCGCTGTCCTGCCGTCTGCATCCTTGACTACGATCTTGATATTGTAGCTTGCAGCTGCTGTCGGGGTGATCGTAGCCTTTGTTGCAGTGGTGTTCTCCTTGACGGCTTTCCAGTTTGTGGAGGTGCTTCTCTTGAAATAATATGAATAGGTATAGGGAGCTTTTCCGCCGGTTGCTGAGCCGACCATGGTTATTGTCTCGCCTACATTTACAGAGGGAACTACAGCTGTTGATTCGGGAATTGTAGTTGATGTGTTGACAAGGGGCTTTTCATATGCGACTGCTTCAAAAAGACCTGAGCTTGCTGTATTTCCTTCTGAATCTATTACATCTATCGTAATGTCATATTCGCCGGGGGCTGTAAGAACGACCTTGATGGAGCTGTCGCTTACATAATCTGCGGGAACATCCATTTCCTCGCCTGTGCGGACATGGGTCACGCTGTACTTATAGCGATAAGGCGCTGTGCCGCCTTTTGCCTCGCAGCTGATCTCGAATTCATCCCCTGCATATCCTACGTCAGGCTCTACCTTTGAGGAAATGACCTCGAGCGCTTCAGTAGGTGTTGTTGATGCGCTTACTGTATAACGGCGGTAATCCTCGCCTCTTGTGTCAAATTTAATATAGATCGTATCGCCGCTGTTTGCTTCAACAGTAACGCCCTGATAACCGTTGTTCAGGGTAACGCCCTCGGTATCCGGGGATGCCCACCAGTATTCGCCGTAATTGACTGTGAAGTGAAGCTCACCGGGGATCTGGATAAGATATCCGTCTTCGGTTATATCCGTATATCCGATATTTTCTGCAAGGAATTCTCCTTCCCAGATGCCGTTTTCGTCCTCGTCCTGAAGCTCTACCTCACCGTTTTCACACTGCGCTACCACAATGCCCTCATCGGGATCAATTACAAAGGGAGGAGTATAGGCTTCTGCTTTGGGGAGCCATGTTTTGTAGCTTCCTGTGTTGGTGTCAAAGCTTACAAAAATGCTCTGACCCGGCTCTGTTACGTCAACCTTTATATCAGAGACCTCATCGTCATCCTCGCCGACATCCTCATATCCGAAGGTAATGCCGTTTTTGAAGGGAACATGCCAGTAGCTGTCCCATGAATCGCCCCAGTAGATATTGAATATGTATTCTCCTGCGGCAAGATTTTTGATCTCAAGAGTGTAAATGCCGTCCTCGTCGCTGTCGGTAAGCATATACTGCTCTTCAAAAGCGCCGCTGCTGAAGCTGCCGTTTGCAATGAAGCAGGCATCCGCAAGATCAAAATCACAGACGGCGGTGAGCTTCCAGTTGTGCAGATCCTTATCTCTTGTATCAAATGTATAGGTAACATTCATGCCGTAATGAGGATTCGGGAATATCGGGTAGGTCGTGCCGAAAACAGTTCCGCCCTCTCCGTCATTTCCCCATGTATAAAGATCATAAACATCCCATTGGTCGGTTTCCTCATTATATGTACTATCCTGATAGCCTGACAGATAGACATATGCAGCGCCGTCAGATACGGGCAGATCAACATAATCTACTGTCGCAGAATAAACGCCGGGAGTTTTGGTTATATCAAGCCGGACATCGCTGCGGTCTGTGTCATCACCAAGACGAAGCATGAAGCTCTCCCCGGAAACATCCAGATATGAAGTTGTGGTGAGCTTCCAGTTGCGGTAATCGGGAGCAGTGGTATCGAATGAGAAATGCACCTTCTCAGCCGAAGTGAAATCATAGGGGAAGCGTTCCAGTGAGCCGAATTGTGTGCCGCCTTCTCCGTCATTGCCCCATATGATATAGTTGTCACGTCCGAATCTTACATAATAATCTGAATATAACAGATCAGACGCAACGACCTCAGCTTCATAGATGCCGTCGCCGTCTTCATCCTCAAGATCATAATCAACGCTTTCAACAGAATCATCGCCTGCATAGATCGTAAGGGCACCATCGTAAAGATCAAGCTCTGATGAAGCTGTGACAGGCCATTTCAGATAGCTTGTATGATCTCTTGTGTCAAGGCTTACAACAATGCTTTCCCCGGGGATAACCTCAAGCTTTACGGGAATACCGCTGCCGAAGGTGACTCCTGATTCATTGGGCGCGCCCCAAGAATAATTCGGATTGTTATTTGCGCGAACCACCAGCTCATATTCCGTTTCATCCGGGAAGTCAGCAGTGATACCGGGGAATTCTCCGGTAAAGATGCCGTCGCCGTCATCATCGGACAGCTCCATATCCTCAACATCCTCAAAATCAGGGATATTGGTGATATGCATACCCACAGTGATCCTGCCGGGGTCGATCGGCACATCAGCTGCAAAAACGCCGGCTGAGCCTACAGAAAAAGCCGTACCTGAAACCATCAGCGCAGCAAGCGCCGTACTGAGCGCCCGTCTCAAAATAATTTTACTCATAACTTTTCATCGCCTTTCATTATAAATTTTTTTATTTCCATAAAGCACATTGAAATGCTATACACCATTATTATACATTTACTATCCGCAATATTCAATAGGAATTTTGTACGAATTATACATATTGTTTTCAACAATGAACAGGAAGCTCAAAGCTTGTTTGGGTTGAATCTGGTGCTTAATGGAATTTGGAATTTGGAAAGTGGAAAGTGGAATTTAATTGAATTGGAATTAGGAGTTACGATAGCACTACCCCTGTCCGCAAAATAACACACATATCGTCAGCATAAAGGTATCCCTCAGCCACACATTTCAAGCCATGACTGAGGGTTATTATTATTT
>ONNU01000201.1 GCA_900319255.1 uncultured Eubacteriales bacterium | reverse complement strand
GAGCGGATGACGAGGCTCGAACTCGCTACCTCAACCTTGGCAAGGTTGCGCTCTACCAGATGAGCTACATCCGCAAATTTTTGTTGTCCCTCAAGGACGTGTTTTATTATAAACTATGATCCGGAAAATGTCAAGCCTTTTTTTCATATTTTTTAAATTATTTTTTTATCTCCGGCATAAGCTGTACGGAGGTGGTAGAAATGTTAGAGCTTTTGTCAGATCTTATCGGCAGGATATCCTTCCTTTTCATCCTTCATGTAACTAATACAGGTCAGTTTCCCAGACCATTGAGCGAAAAGGAGGAAAATGAATGTGTGAGGCTTTTTCTTGAGGGCGACAGCGATGCGGGGGATAAGCTGGTGGAGCATAATCTCAGGCTTGTTGCCCATATCGTGAAGAAATACTACGCTACAGGCGCAGATCCGGATGATCTTGTGTCCATCGGTACAATAGGGCTTATCAAGGCGATACGTTCCTTCCGCCCCGATAAGGGTATACGTCTTTCGAGCTATGCTTCAAGATGTATCGACAATGAGATACTGATGTATTTCCGCAGCGCAAGAAAAAGCGCAAAGGATGTGTCTATCAATGAGGAAATAGATTCAGACAGCGACGGTAATGCACTGACCCTGATGGATATAATGGCTGTGGAGGATACTATTGTGGACGATCTTGATGTAAAGATCAAAAGCGAGCATCTTGATGAATATATCCGTGAGGAGCTGACGGAAAGGGAAAGGCTGATAATAAGGCTGCGATATGGTCTGGATGGGAAAAAACCGCTGACGCAGAGGGAAGCGGCGGCTTTTCTTGGAATATCACGGTCATATGTTTCAAGGATAGAGAAGAAGGCACTGTGTGCGCTGAGGAAAAGGTATGAAAGGGGATAAACCCTCTTCGGCACTCATTTCCCTCAAAAAATAGTCCACAAATCATCTTTATTGAAAATTAACTCCCCTCATAAGAAAGAGCAGTCATTTTCAAAGCGAAGAGAGAAAATGACGCCCGGAAAGGAAAAGCAAAAAGAAAAAGCCGGTGAATCCAGATCCATCGGCTTTTAAAATTATTGCATTTTTCTGACTTCAACAGCCCTGTGAAAAGTCATTCCTCATCCTTTTCCTTATCTTCCGTTAATTCATCATCTTTCTTGTGACTTTTGTCAGGAACGATCTTGCTGCATACTGATGAGAATTTCATCGCAGCGCTTGTTGAATTGACCTTTGTATCAAGAGCTTCCTTCATATTGTTGATATTGTTTGAAATATCCTTGAGCTTTGTATCATAGCTGAGGAAGCCTGAAACAGTGATCGTAACATCCGCTGTAACAAGCAGGAGAAGAATAATAACCATTACATGGAAAACAGGGGGATTTATCATATCAATAAGATTCATAAAGAAGGGGTGGATGTAATTGACAAGCAGTATCGAAAGGGTACCGAACGCAAGCGCACCCCACAGACAGATCCTGCCGTCAAGATTGAATTTGAAATCGTAATAATCCCACCATCTTGCGTTGAACATCTTTTCCATGACGATGGAGGTGATATATTCAAGCGTACAGGTCAGTACAGCTGAGATTATGAAAAGCAGTACCGGATTCGTACACCATCCGAGAACAACAACATCAAGCAGCGCTCCGAAACCGTATATGGGACAATACGGACCGGCAAGGAAGCCTCTGTTGACTATTTTTTTCTGTCTGATCGATTCAACGATGCATTCATAGAACCAACCGATAATACTGTAAATGACCAGAAGAAAGAAGTATTTTTCAAGAGTGATAATATCAATCATGTGAACCGACCCTCCTTAGTTTTTTTCCGAGCTTTCTTTTGAATCCGCCGACAGTTTCATAGGTAGCGCAGATCTTATCCGCAAGACAGAGAACCATTGATTCCTTGAACCGCGGAGGAACCGGGGTCAGCGGGAACATATGTCTTTTTATCATGTTTTTTTCGACAGCATTGAGCTTGAAGCATTTTTCAGCATTTCTGAGAGCCTTACCCGGATGAGTAAAGCCGTGAATCATATTCTCCTTTGTTTTTTCGTGCCAGTCATAAAGAAAATAGTCATGAAGAAGCGCGCCTCTGACAAGCGAGCGTTCATTTATTTTAAGATGAAGCTTCTTTGAAATAGAGATGCACATTGAGGTAACGAAAAGGGAATGATCATAGACACTGTATGTACCGTGCTGGATACAATTCTTTTCGACCTGCATACCCTGGCTGCTGAGGATATCAGCACCATGCTTCTGAATAACAGAGCTATGCTTGACTGTTTTCATAAATGATGCCCTCCCCGTACAGAATAGCCTGAAATTCTTCTACAATATTTTTCACAGTATATTTTATCATATCCTTTTCAAAAATTCAACAGATGGGATAATAGAAAATAAAATACAAAATGTAGAATTATAGTGTCCGGAAATATGATTTTTTATCAAATTTTTTTGAAGTTGAAAACCCGGCGCCCCTTTTGCTCTGCTTTGAATCAGGAATTGAAAAGAAAAGCTGAAAAAGGAAAATTCCTGCTCTCAGGATCATAACTGCGGAACAAATTATTATTATCTATTCATCATTCATTTCTGAATCCGTAAAACTCAACGGCAAAAATATAAAAAACTACTGTACCCATGAGCGGTTTTATACATTAACCGGAATTATCATATTCACCCAAAAGGTGCAGTTTCAGATGAGCTTTAAACAACCTCAAAAAAACAAACTCTTAGCCGATGGAACCTGGCTTTCTACAGGGGATCTGGTTTCTTCCAGGGCAGCGGCTTTGCCGCTGGGGACAAAAGAGGAGAACCACAAGAGGTGGGCTGCGCCCCCTCTTAAGGTTCTCCCCTTTTGAAATCCCCTTTCCTTATCACCCCCCGGGTTCGTTCCACGTGGGTAGGTTTTATCGGATTTCTGCTTTCTGTCCAACGCGCGGAGGATCGGTGTGGTGAGGT
>ONNU01000386.1 GCA_900319255.1 uncultured Eubacteriales bacterium | reverse complement strand
TTCATATCTCCTGCTGCAGAGATAGACCTGCTGCTCGGAAATACACTTACCGTCATCATGGCTGCCAGCACGGCTGATAAGATCATACTGCTTACTTTCTTCTTCATAATCAATACTTCCTTCTGTATTATTTTTTGCTGAATTTGTCATGCTCTATTTATCTTCGAAATAGTACCCTTCATTAAACTCAAAGTAAAATTCCGCTTCAGGAAAACGCTGCCTTATATCATATTCATTATGAGGTCTTTTCTGTTTGGTCACGTGGTTTCCGGGTCCTCCTGCTGTCCTCCTTGCCGTTCTGACAGGCGCTGACATTACGCTTCTGCCGGCCATAGAGAAATTTCTCTTTTCAAGCCCGTTATCTATATCGGTATAGATCTGCTCATTTGAATAATACTTGGCAAACGCAGTTCTTTTCTTTTGCGAGGGTAGGGTTTTTATTGTATTCCTGAACACTAAGCTTACCGCTATCAGAACGACCCCGATCCCAAAAAAGAATACGATAGCCGCTGTCCCGAATAAAGAAATGGCGTCTGAATTTGAAATTATTAAATCATCAAAAAAATTCATTGTTTTCCACCTCCGGAGGAACTGTCAGCATTGCTTTTTGTCGATAGGGTGAGCTTTTTTTTCATCTCTTCAAGCTTACTCCCAATTTCATCAAGGCTAACTCCTTCAGCTTTTGCTAATAATGCTTTATTTTCCTTCATATCAAGTACATGTATTATTTGCAATAAAGAAACTGCGTATAGTTTCATATTTTTATTATTACTAAAGAAGGATTTAAGTACCTCATACATTTTTGGGACAGTTTCTGCGGCAGATTTTTCATTATCATTATAATTATTTATAACATAATATACAAGCTTAACCGCATCATTTTTATCGCTCGCACCATTATTATCGCTTTCCGAATTATCACCAATGCTTTTATTGATATCATTCACCAAGCTAAAAATATTATCGCTGCTATCTGACAAGGTCATAATGCCCTCTAAATATTTATTGATCGTATCTTTATCTTTTGTGTATTTAAGGACACTTATCAATACGTTTGCCTCGTCTTTAGTTATTTTTTCTTTACTGACCAAATCGTATATCCTGTCGTAGTTTCCTTTATTATTTCTATCTGCTTTAATAAGTGTTTCTGCATATTCCAAAAGAGATTTCGCATCTTTTTCAGTATAATCCGTTTCTACCTTTGTAAAATTATAATCAGCTATTTGGTACGTTAACTTTCCGCTCCTTGCAGATATTCCTAAAAACGCAAGACCGATAACAAACGATATTATAGCTGCGCCCAAAAAGCCCCTTCTTGCTCTCTTTGCCTTATATTCCGAAGGCATCTTTTTTCTTGCCTCTACTGCGGCAGCCTTAAGTTCTTTAAAGCTTTTATAGCGTGATACGGGCTCTTCAGCGGTACAGGTTGTAATAATATCCTCAAGCTCTTTAATATATCCCTTAGGTGCAGCAAAAAGATCTCTGTTATAATATTGATTGTATCTCAGATTAGCCTGTATTCTTGTATCAGGAATAATGCAGTTCCATATAGTTGCTCCAAACGAGAAAATGTCACTTCTCTGATCAACATGGCCATACATAGTTTTTCCTCGGGAACCAAGCGGAGGCTTATCCTTTGCTTCAGCGTTATACGCTTCGGGAGCAGCATAATAAGGAGTACCGATAAGAGAAAAATTCCCTTGATTTTCTACACCGAATTCGATTTCGGTTAGATCATAGCTATCCATATCCCCAAGCTCCCTTGCAGCTCCGAAATCGACCAGCACAAGCGATTTTGTATCGTCTGTTATCATGATATTTTCAGGCTTGATATCGAGGTGAATAATACGTTTTTCATCTGTAACGTTTGACATTATATCGCATAACTGTATTATCCAGTCAAATATCATCCGCTGATATTCTAATACCTGCTTATGATCTGCATCTTTTGGCGGGCAATGCGCCGGCAGACCTCTGCTTCTGCTTCCGTGACAGTATTCTTTAAGGTTACAGCCCTGTATATAATCTTCTATTATACAAAAGTAATCCTCATTAGGCTGAAACGACATATCCTTGCGAATGTCCTCCGGTATCATATCAAAGACCTTAGACATTGCTGAAAAAGGAACTTCTAAAATCAATCCTGCTATTTTGCTTACGCTGCTTCTTTCAAGAAGCTTATAATACTCCAACTCATAATCATTAAATTCCTCATAGAAGGAGATCGGTCGGAATTTTAAGGCATAAGTCCTTCCTACTGTCTTTTTTATGCCCTTAAATACAATGCTCTGACCACCGACCTGTATAAATTCCTGTATTTCAAACTCATATATATCCTCATATCCGCTCTCAGGGGGCTTTTCTTTCACATTTTGCATTTTTATTCACCTGCTGCTCTGAAATTGTTTTTACCGACAATACATATTGCGGTCACGTCATCCATTTCACCT
>ONNU01000205.1 GCA_900319255.1 uncultured Eubacteriales bacterium | reverse complement strand
GGGAGAACCTTAAGAGGGGGGCGCCAGCCACCCTCTTGTGGTTCTCCTCTTTTGTCCGCAGCGGCAAAGCCGCTGCCCTGGAAGAAGCCAGCAGTCAATAGAAGCCAGACTTCATCAGCTATGAGCTGGTATTTTTTCCATTGAGTTTCACGGGTTCAGAATATTATTCGCTAAGTCGGCTCAGGATATTTTCATTTCCCCCTACCATCCAATTATAACATCATCCTTGAACTATACTTCTTTGAGCTTTGAGCTTTGAACTTTGAGCTTTGAACTACTACCGCCGCCGGCGGAATTTTCAATATTTCCTTGTAATTTGTAGAAAAAAGTAATATAATTGATAAGATAGCTTGAAATCTCCTGATAGCGCAGGTATGATATAGGGGAAAAAGGCTGAAAATAATAATAGATCCGCTGTATGAAGCTTTCTTATCAGCGGGTGTGTGTAAAATGGAGAATGATATACATTATGTTCAGATTGTATAATGCATTGGGCAAGCATCGCAGGGCGGTTCTGTTTATCTGCGATCTTATCCTCTGGAATCTTTCGTATTATCTTTCCTACGGTATAAATAAGAATAATCTTTCGCTGAGCGGTGATCTTACGGTTTTCCTGTGGGGACTGCTTATTGAGAATATCTGCTTCACGTCCGTGTTTTTGCTGTTCAGGCTTTACGATAAGCTGTGGCGGTATGCGGATATCGAGGATTTCTTCTTTACGGCGATCGCATCCCTGAGCGCAAATCTTACGTTTATGCTCACCACAATGATAATCGGTATCTTCCGGAGCGATTTTAATTTCGGAACAAGGATATATGTCACCTTTGCGCTGATGTCCTCGTTCTTTGTCATGCTTTTCCGCATCGTGTACAGGCTAAATAAAATACTTGAACGGCGGAACCTTGCCCGTAAGATACGAAAACGGCTGCTGATAATCGGCGCCGGCGAGGGCGCGCTCTCAGTTCTCAGCGAGCTTGCAAAAACCCCCGGAAATGAATATATCCCTGTCTGTATCGTTGACGACGACAAGGAAAAGCTTCACCGCAGGATCTCCGGCGTTCAGGTCGTGGGAACTACCTATGAGATACCGGAGATTTGCGAGCAGTACGGCATCGAGGTCATACTTTTCACCATTTCGCAGATAAGCGTTGCAGATAAGAAAAGAATACTTGATGCCTGTACCCAGACCCATGTTGAGGTCAAGATAATCCCGAATATCTACAACCTTATGACCTCCGGCGTTCCTATCACCTCGTCTATCCGTCAGGTGGAGGTCGAGGATCTTCTCGGAAGAGATCCGGTGGTGTTCGATACTGAAAAATACGGTAAATATATTATCGGTCAGACCGTACTTGTCACCGGCGGCGGCGGATCTATCGGCTCGGAGCTTTGCCGTCAGATCGCAAGGCTGAATCCCAAGCATCTGATAATACTCGATATTTACGAAAACAATGCTTATGAAATACAGCAGGAGCTTATCCGCAAGCACGGAAGCGATCTTTCGTTTGAAGTACAGATAGCTTCTGTTCGTGACAGGAAAAAGCTGGAGCATATTTTCCGTACGAGAAAGATAGATGTTGTATTCCACGCAGCCGCTCATAAGCACGTCCCGCTGATGGAAACGAACCCGGAAGAGGCTGTGAAGAATAATGTATTCGGCACGCTGAAGCTTGTGGAAACTGCCGATAAATTCCATGTCAAGAATTTTGTGCAGATCTCCACAGACAAGGCGGTCAATCCTACAAGCGTTATGGGCGCTTCAAAGCGTATCTGTGAAATGATAATCCAGATGATGGGCAGAAGAAGCAAAACAAATTTCGTTGCTGTACGCTTCGGAAATGTCCTTGGCTCAAACGGCTCGGTCATCCCGCTTTTCAAGGAGCAGATCAGAACAGGCGGTCCTGTTACGGTAACGCATCCTGATATCATACGCTATTTCATGACCATACCGGAGGCTGTATCGCTGGTGCTGACCGCCGGAAGTCTGGCAAAGGGCGGAGAGATATTCATTCTCGATATGGGCGAGCCGGTCAAGATCAGGGTGCTGGCAGAGAATCTCATAAGACTCTCCGGCTTCAAGCCCCACGAGGATATCAAGATCGAATATACAGGTCTGCGTCCCGGCGAAAAGCTTTACGAGGAGCTTCTGCTGAATGAAGAGGGCATCACAAAGACCGATAACAAGAAAATTTATATCGGCAAGCCTATCGAATTCAGCGAAGAGCAGTTTTTCAAGCATCTGACCCATCTGTATTATGCTGCGAACCGCAACCGCAAGACTCAGGTCGAAGAGATCATCGCAGAGGTAGTACCTACCTACCATCACGAAAAATCGGGTACAGACTCACTCCCCGAAGAAATAGAAGAAAGCGAAGCGTGATAATGCGCTTCGCTTTTTTAAGTGTGTCGGGCATGACACTAATCTAACGGGTGAAAGTCCCGTCACGGGTAGTTACCGCCAAGTGTAGTGAACCGCAAG
>ONNU01000238.1 GCA_900319255.1 uncultured Eubacteriales bacterium | reverse complement strand
ATTTCAAAAGGGGAGACCGGCGTGCCGCCGGTGTCACACTTGTCTTAGCGTATGTTCTTGAAATGCAGAACATTTTCAATCAACTTAGTATACTCTGATTTTAAACAAGGAGGGGGGTCGCAGCCCCCCTCTTGTGGTTCTCCTCTTTTGTCCGCAGCGGCTTTGCCGCTGCCCTGAAAGAAGCCAGCATTTATCAGAAGTCAGGTTATAAAGAATAAATTCTGAATCTGCTGTTCCACTTTATCGCCCTGAAATATACTTCATAAGTGTTTCTGCTTTGGTTTGTCAAAATGTGGAATCCCCTTTCCTTATCCCCCTCAGCAGCCCGAGCTTTAATAGGTATATTAAACGACAAAAGTTTTCTTTGCTATAATTCTGCAAACATGATTGTACAGTCGCTGATTGAGTAAAGTCAAAATAATAATGACCTTCACTATGGTTTTCCTGATTTTGCTATTGTATTTCAAGTATCCGGTGAAATTCTCTTTATACAGCATAAACAAAGCGCTGAGTTATGGATTGTGGGTATTCAACAAAATATCATATCATCATTTACTTTTAAGCGGTATCTGTATTATAATAATTATGAGTATATAATTGTAGAAAGATGTATATTTGTGCCGGCAGCTGCGCAGTATTGTAACCTGAATTTTTTTGATATATGCGGAAGCCGGGGTTAATGAAAAACAATAGTTTGTAAAGGAGATGCGGAAATAATGAATAAAAAAGCAAAACATTTCGCAAGAAGATCTGCTTCGGTAATGATCGCAGCAGCTCTTATCACATCGGTAATTGTTCCGTCGGCAGCGATTGCAGGAGCGTCGGTTTCTGTGAATGCTGCGGAATATACGGACAGCGGATCGGTTCTTACGGACGGGGATTTCAGGTATTATATCAATGATGACGGCAATGCTGTTATTGAAAAGTATACCGGAAGCTCCTCTGAGCTTGTGATCCCCGATACTATCGGGGGACTTCAGCTCGGCGGTCTTGGAAGAGGCGCTTTTGCCGGATGTACAAAGATAACTCTTCCCGCTGTAAATGATCTTGTTATCAGCTCGGGAACATTTCTCGGCTGCTCAGAGCTGAAAACCATCACCTTTCCGGATGGTCTTGCATCAGTCACAGTAGCGGATGACGCTTTCAGGGATTGCACTGCGCTTGAAGCCTTTGTGAATGAAGGCTCGGCTGAGGGAATAAAGGTCAGCGCAGGAATGCTTTATGACGGCGCATATCATAAGCTTATCTGTGTTCCGGCTGCGACCGACCGCAAGGAATTTTATGTTCCTTCAACAGTAAACAGCATTTCCGGATATGCATTCCGGAATAATAAAAACACAGAGCTGATCTCCTTCCGTTCCTGCACAGGACTTACAGCTATAGATCCCGTGGCTTTTGCAGGAGCAGCCTCTGTCAGAACAATACTTCTTCCGAAAAGCATAAGCTTTGCCGATAATGACATCGGCTTTGAAATACCCACTCTTGAATCCCTCGAGGCTGACTCCAACAGCCAGCTTTACAGTACAGTGGACGGCGTACTTTATACAAAGGATATGAGCAGCCTTGTGTACTATCCCGCAGGAAAGAGCAGCGCAGCCTTCACTCTGCCTGCATCTGTAAGCAGCGTAAATGCAGAGAGCCTTTCATCAAATCCGTATCTTTCGGAAATAACCGTTGAAGGCGGAAGCGGAGTATATTCAGCAGCAAACGGGGTTCTTTTTTCTGATAAGGACGGACGCACATTGGTTTTGTATCCCCGTGGAAAGAAGGATAAAAGCTTCACTGTTCCCGCAGATGTCACACGCATAGGCTCATATGCGTTTATGAATAACAGCGTTCTTACCAGCGTGAATATTTCCGATGCGGTCACAGAGGTATGCTCTGACGCTTTCAGGAACTGCTCTGCGCTTTCATCAGTTTCCATAGGCAGCGGACTTTATATGATGCCCACAAATCCCTTTACCTGCTGCCCGAAGCTTTCAGGCTTTACCGTATCCCAGAATAATTCATATTTCTACACTCAGGACGGCGTGCTTTATTACCGTTCGCCCCTTGAAGCGGCAGATCAGGAAGGCTCAGGTGAAATGATATACCTTTCCGTATATCCTGCGGCAAAGAATAATACAAGCTTCACAGTTCCTGAAAATGTCAGCGTGATTGGCGCAGAGGCATTTTTCGGCAACCCCTGTCTTAAATCCGTCAATGCCGGAGCATCCACCCTCTATATCGGCTACGGCGCATTCAGCTACTGCGATGCCCTTGAAACAGCGGGCTTCGGCAGCAAGCTCACCGATCTGTCAGAATTTGCCTTCGGCGGCTGTTCTTCGCTCAATGCGGTGACGCTTCCGTCATCCCTTGAAAATATCGGCGATACAGTTTTCGATGACTGTACTAAGCTTTCCGGCATCAGCGGTTCAGGCGCAGGCTTTATTACTGAAAACGGCATACTTTATTCAAAGAACAAGGAGAAGCTGATCTGCTATCCCGCTGCAAAAGCAGATACTTCATTTACTCTGCCGGACAGCGTAAGAACGATGAGCAGAGGAGCTGTCAGAGATAATACATATCTTGAATTTGTCGATTTAGGAAGCGGCATCAGCGATGTATACGGCGATGTGTTTGACGGCTGCACAGCTCTCAAGGGTATCGCTGTAAGCCATGAAACAGAGAATTTCATTATTTCAGATATTTCTGCGCAGGCTGACCCTGTGATCTATTACAGCAATAATAACGCAGCCCTCAGCTTTGCTATTATGAAGGGCTTCAGACATTCCTCATATATCTCATCCTATTTTGCAAACGCATCATATATAGATAAGGACGAGACCTATACATCAAAGCCCGTAAAAATAACCGGCGTTGCCATCGGAGCGAAGGATAATTACAGCTTTACCTTTGAATATAAGGCAGCAAACGATCAGAGCTTCACTACAATCGGCGGATCCTCCGGCAGCTGCGTAACCGCAGAATTTGCACCGAAGAAAGCCGGCAGATATGTTATTAAAGTAACCGCGAAAAACAGCGGCGGCGATACAGATGTAAAATACTTCGATATCCTTGCAAGCGAGGGTATAGCAAACCGCTCCACCGCCGACAAGAGCAAGCTTTTCCTCGGAGATAAGGTAACTCTCACAGGCGCAGCTACAGGCGGCACCGGAGGATATCTCTATGAATATATGTATAAGCTTTCCACAAAGACCAGCTGGTCAAAGATAAAGGCTTATTCAGCTGATACAAGCGCAGTTTTTACTCCCAAGGCAGCGGGAAAATACGATCTCTGCGTAAAGGCTAAGGACAGCGCAGGCAATATCAGCACAAAGAAATTCACCCTTGAGGTATCAGAGGTAACGCTTCTGAAAAATAATTCGGTAGTCAGCGCGGAGAATGTAAAGGTAGGGAACAGCGTCAAGGTGACAGCAAAGGCATCCGGCGGAAAAACACCCTACAGATATTCATTCTATTTCAAGCGCAGCAATAATACCAAATGGAATCTGAAGGGCACTGAATTCGGCACAGAAACAAGCTTCAAATTCACCCCCACAGCGGCTGCTGTCTATGATATAAGAGTTGATATCAAGGACGCATCCGGTCAGATGGTATCAAAGACGCTGAAGGTTTCGGCTTCAAACGGCGTATTTGAAAATATCTCCACCATAAGCACCGATTTTATCACAGAGGAAAATACATCTGTAAAGCTCAACGGTATCGCAGTAGGCGGTCAGGGCAGCTACAGATATGCCTATTATTTCAAGCGCGCCTCAAATTCAAAGTGGAACAGCATCGGCACAGTTTTCGGCACAAAGTCAACAGCTACACTGACGACAACAGCGCTGACCGATTATGACGTAATGATAAGCATAAAGGATGAAACAGGAACAGT
>ONNU01000365.1 GCA_900319255.1 uncultured Eubacteriales bacterium | reverse complement strand
CAAGGGCGCTGACTGGTATTCCGGTACAGCTAACGCTATCTATCAGAATATCAACTACATAGACAGATATAATCCCGATTATGTAGTAATACTTTCGGGCGACCATATCTATAAAATGGACTATTCCAAGATGATCGCTGACCATAAGAAAAATAATGCTGACTGCACTATCGCAGTTATCGACGTTCCGCTTGCAGAGGCTTCACGCTTCGGTATCATGAATACCAACCCGGACGGCTCTATCTATGAATTTGAGGAGAAGCCCGAAAAGCCCAAGAGCACAAACGCTTCTATGGGTATCTATGTATTCAGCTATGACAAGCTCAGAAAGTATCTTATCGAGGATGAGGAGACAGAAGGCTCTTCACATGACTTCGGTAAGGATATTCTCCCGAAAATGCTGGAGGACGGTCTGAGAATGTTTGCATATCAGTTCCAGGGCTACTGGAAGGATGTAGGAACCATCGACAGCCTCTGGGAGTCAAATATGGATCTTCTCGATCCTAATGTTCCCCTGGATCTTACTGATGAATCCTGGAAGATCTATTCAAGGAACCCTGTTGTTCCGCCGCAGTATATCGCAGAGACAGCTGAGGTTCAGAATTCACTTATCGCAGACGGCTGCTCCATCGGCGGCAGTGTTGATTTCTCAGTGCTGTTTTCAAATGTTGTGGTAAAGCCCGGCGCAGTTGTACAGGATTCTATCATTATGCCCGGCTCTGTTATCGAGGAGGGCGCAGTAGTACAGTACGCTATCGTTTCAGAAAATACAGTTATCGGCAAGAACGCTGTTGTAGGCGCTCGTCCTGAGTCCATCGTTGATAAGGATCAGTGGGGCATCGCAGTTATCGGCGATAACCTGAAAATCGGCGCAGGCGCAAAGATCGCGCCGAAGGCTATGATTTCAAAGGATGTAGAGGAGGTTGAAGAATAATGCGCGGCAATAATATTATGGGTATAATCTTCGCCAATCTGCATGAAAAGCTTATCAGCGAGCTTACAGAGGTCAGGATCATGGGCGCAGTTCCCTTTGGCGGAAAATATCGTCTTATTGACTTCCCGCTTTCCAATATGGTAAACTCGGGCATCAATAAGGTAGGCGTAATCACAAAGAGCAATTACCAGTCCATTATGGATCATATCGGCAACGGTAAGGCATGGGATCTTTCCAGAAAGCAGGGGGGTCTGTTTATTCTTCCGCCTTTCACAGATCAGAGCAACTATTCCAACAGGGTTTCAATGCTCAACAGCATCCGTCCCTTCCTTGAAAATTCAAAGCAGGAATATGTTGTGATCTCTGACTGCGATACCGTATGCAATATCGACTATCAGGATGTTTGCAGAAAGCACCTTGAGAACGGCGCAGATATCACTCTCGTATACAAGAGAGATCAGCTTCCCGAAAAGCTTCACGATCCCACCGTTCTTTCCTTTGACAACAAGGGCAAGGTCATTGACGTTCAGATCAATAATAATATCACAGGCTCCTGCAGCTATTATACCAATATGCTCTTTATCAAGAGAGAGCTTCTTATGGAGCTTATTGATAAATGCATCAGCAATAATACCCTTAATTTCAAGCGTGATATCATTCAGGGTGAGTATAAGCAGCTGAATATCTTCGGCTATGAGCTGAAGGGCTTCTCACCGGTCATCGCTTCCATGAGCGATTACTTCAACGCAAATATGGCTCTGATGAAGGAGGATGTAAGAGCAGACCTCTTCAACAGCGATCAGCCTATCTATACAAAGGTAAGAGACGATATGCCCACAACCTACGGTCTTGGCTCAAAGGTAAAGAATTCCCTTATCGCTAACGGCTGCAATATCGAGGGCGAGGTTGAGAACTGCGTTCTGTTCAAGGGTGTGCATATCGGCAAGGGCACCAAGGTATCAAACTGCGTTATCATGCAGGATACAAAGATCGGAGCTGACAGCAATCTCAGCTATGTTATCGTTGATAAGGATGTTACTATCAAGGACGAAAGAACTCTTATGGGCTTCCTTTCCTATCCCGTTTATATCAGCAAGGGAAGCGTAGTATAATTTTCCGGCAAGGATGCCGGCTCGGACTTTGATATTATTGCTCTGCCGGGCTTTCAGGCGGCAGGGTACAGGCAGCGCCGCACAAAGATGTGCCGATCAGAAAGGCGGTCTTTGTGCGGTGTTGTTTTAATGAAACAGGGAAGAAATGTCTTTCCAAAGCAGACGGAGGTGTGTGAATATATGAAAGTATTGTATGTGGCAAGCGAAGCTCAGCCCTTTGCTGCTTCGGGGGGACTTGCGGATGTGGCAGGCTCTCTTCCGAAGGCTCTCAGGCTCAGACTTATCGGCTGCCGTATCGTTCTGCCGCTTTATGAGGATATACCTCAGGAGCTGAGAGATAACCTGAGATTCGTTACCAGCTTTTCAGTTCCGGTATCATGGAGGAGACAGTACTGCGGTCTTTTTGAGACAAGATATAACGGTGTTATCTATTACTTCCTTGATAACCAGTATTATTTCAAGCGTCAGGGACTTTACGGACATTATGATGATGCTGAAAGATTTGCATTTTTCTCAAGAGCTGCTCTTGAGATGCTGCCCTATATAGATTTCAAGCCTGATATCATCCACTGTAATGACTGGCAGACGGCTTTGCTTCCGGTATATTATAACCTTTTCTATCAGCAGAACGAATGGTACAGCGGCATCAAGACTATTTTCACCATACATAATATCCAGTATCAGGGCAAATACGGTACGGAGCTGTATGAGGAGGTGGTAGGCATACCGCCTCACGGCAGATCTATTCTTGATTATGACGGCTGCATCAACTATATGAAGGGCGCAATCGAAACGGCTAACCGTGTTACCACCGTAAGCCCCAGCTATGCATGGGAAATCAGGGATCCCTGGTTCTCACATGGACTGGATCCTATCCTTAACGCAAGGTCATGGAAGCTGCGGGGAATACTCAATGGCATAGATACCACCTCATATAATCCGGCAACGGATATACAGCTTTATGAGCATTATACAGCGGAGGATACCTCAGGCAAGGCTGTCAATAAGCAGCGTCTCCAGGAGAGGCTTGGTCTTGAACAGAATGCAGAGGTTCCGATCCTTGCAATGGTAACAAGACTGGTTTCCCACAAGGGACTTGATCTTGTAAAGGCGGCTCTGGATCAGCTTATGCGTGAGGAATACATTCAGTTCGTTATTCTCGGCTCGGGTGACTGGGAATATGAAAGCTTCTTCAGAAGTATGCACGAAAGATATCCCGGCAGGCTCTGTGCTTGTCACGGCTTTATCCCGGAGCTTTCACGAAAGATCTATGCAGGCGCAGATATGTTCCTGATGCCCTCAAAGGCAGAGCCCTGCGGACTTTCACAGATGATCGCCCTGCGGTATGGTACCATCCCCATTGTAAGAGAAGTAGGCGGTCTGAGAGATTCCATCCAGGACAGCGGCACAGGCGAAGGCAACGGCTTTACCTTTGCAAATTACGATGCGATGGATATGCTGGGCTGCATAAGACGAGCTATTGCCGGCTACTGGCAGCGTGACGGCTGGAAGATACTGGTAGAGCGTGCAATGAAGTCCGACAACAGCTGGACAAAATCCGCTACGGAATAT
>ONNU01000388.1 GCA_900319255.1 uncultured Eubacteriales bacterium | reverse complement strand
GAGGGGGGCGCAGCCCACCTCTTGTGGTTCTCCTCTTTTGTCCGCAGCGGCAAAGCCGCTGCCCTGGAAGAAGTTAGCAAACAATAGAAGTCAGGAAGTAAAGAATAAATCCCGATTCTGTTGTTTCACTTTGCTGCCCCGGAAAAAACCAGCGTTCAGAAGAATTTTTAACCTCTGCAAAAAAGTGCTGCCACACATCGTTTGCCCGCGACTGTGTGACAGCACTTAAAGTTCTCTGTTTTCTGTTTTAGCTTATTTACATACGGGATACTTTGATCTGTTCCATGAGAAATATCTTGAAACATATGCGTCGGTTTTCAGGTACATTACCTCAAGACCACGGATCGGGGTAGCGTCAATATGTCTCCAGCCGTTTGCTGTCTTGATGATGCACCAGTTGTGGGGATCGCCGCCGGTGTATCTGTCGATACCGTCATAAACCCTTACGATCTCAAAGCCTGCTCTGTCGCAGAGATAATACAGAAGCGCAGCCTTGTGATAGCAGGCTCCTCTGTGATATTTGAGAATGTATACGCAGAGGTTTTCAAGTGTATCGGATCTCATTGACTGATAACCGGTGTAATATACATAATTGAAAAGCTGTTTCATATCCTTGCCCTTTTGGAAGATGATATCATCTGCAACGGTGGGAAGGGTGGTTGTTGAAATTGTTGAATAGTTTCTTGTGCCGCCGAGAGCAAGGTTATAGATATATCCGTAGCTGTTGTTGAACTTTACATAATACCAGTTTCCGACAGTCTTTATGGGATATACCTTTGAGCCGGCTGCGATCATTGCTGTGGAATTGCTTTTCCAGTTTGCTTCCTTCTGGAGCATGGTCTTTGCCTTTGTGGTCTTTGCGTTCTGATTGAATACCGTTACCTTGAATACCTTTTCGCTGTACTGACCGGTGCTGTCCTTTGCGCCGACCTTTACATAATAGATATTATTCCAGCCAAAGGAGAAGTCCTTGTATGAAGTCGGAGAATACTGACCGAGATATGTCCAGGGCTTGCCCTCTGCATGATAGGAGAAAAGATAGTTGACCTGACCGTTGCCGTTTGCGGCTTTGGCTGTAAGTCTTATCTTTGAATTTGTGGGGGATGCTGTCGTGCTGATGGTGGAGGCTGATACATTCAGCGGCTCAGGCTTTTTAACGGTGATTCTGAACTGCTTTTCTTTATATGTGCCCTCGCTGTCCTTTGCGCCTACACGGATGTAGAAGATGCCGCCGTAGGAGAATTTGAAATTTCTTGATGAATAATCAACATAATCACCGAGATACTGCCATGTTTTTCCTTCAAGACGATAGGAATAATGATATTTTACCTTGCCTATATTGTTTTCACACTTTGTTGTAAGCTTTACCGGCTCGCCGATCTTTAATTCGGTTTTGCTTACGGTGGAGCTTCCTACGGTGAAGGGCTTTACGCTTACAGTAAAGCGCTTTTCAAAATATCTGCCGGTGTAATCCTTTGCGCCGATCCTTACGGTGAATTTGCCGGATTTCAGCGGAAGATTGAAGCTTTTTGACTTGCTGTAGATATAGTCGCGGTCGGTGTATATCCATTTGCCCGTTTCATCTGCATAGGAAATGTGGAATTTATAGGGGGCTGTTCCACCGGAAGCTATATTTGTCAGGATGATCCTTTCGCCGGGGGCTATGTTTGTCTTATTGATCTTGCTGTCGGAAAGTGACGGCTGGGAAGTTGTCTTGCTTACCACAGCTGCGATCTTATGCACGGTCAGCGTCTTATTGGCTGCATCCTTTACGGTCACAGAAAAACGATAATAGCCTGCTGTTTTAGGCATGGTGTATTTATAGGAGGTTCTCTGGACATAATCGCTGCTGTTTGTGCTGTTGGTATAAAGGTTATAGTAGGAATACTGGTATTTATACGGAGCCTTGCCGCCCTTGAAGGCTGCGGTGATCCTGAGCTTTTCCCCCGGCTCGTATACCTCTTTGTCAATAGCTGTGCCGTTATCCTCGAGCGGGGCTGCAACAACTGAAATATCGGCGCTGTCGGAGGTCTGCACTCCCCGGGAATCCATTACCGTTACGGTAACTGTATATGCGCCCTCTGAAAGGGTCAGCTCAAACTGTGATGATTTGCCGGAGGTGCTTTTTACAATACTTCCGGCGCTGTTTGTTACCTTGAAAATAAAATCATAATTGCCGTCGCCGCCCTGAGCAGATGCGCTGATGGTGAAGCTCTGGTTTTCATACAGCGTGCCCTCCGGGATCAACGCTTTGACCTTCAGCTGGTCGAATACCTCGGATATTTCGGAACTCTCGGAAACTTCGCTGATCTCCGATACTTCGGATATCTCAGACACCTCGGAAACTTCGCTGATCTCGGATATCTC
>ONNU01000206.1 GCA_900319255.1 uncultured Eubacteriales bacterium | reverse complement strand
GGGGAGTGAATTGTCTTGAAGTTTAAATATGTGGCGATGAACGCCAGAAGCCAGAAAAAAGAAGGCGCTATCGAAGCCGAAACGCAAAACCAGGCTGTTTCGATACTTCGTGAAAAAGGTCTTATTGTTCAGGATATTTCCGCGGCAGCAGGTTCTGATGCGCCTACCAGTATCTGGCAGATGGACATGGGCGGCGATATCCATAACAAGAAGCTCAAGAAAAAAGCGCTTCTCATGCTTTTCAACCAGCTTGGTATGATGATGAAAGCTGGTATCAACCTTTCAATGTCGATGCAGATCATGATCGATACTGAAAAGGATGCAACAATCAAAAAGATCCTGCGTGAGATCAATGAAAACCTCTATAACGGTTTTACACTCTCCCAGGCAATGAAAAACTTCTCCGGCTTCCCCGGCGTATATATCAGTATTATTGAAGCCGGTGAGGCAAACGGTCGTCTTGATAACGCATTCCAGCAGTGCGCGCTTATCTGTAAGAAGGATATTGCCCTTTCCGGTAAGCTGAGAAGTGCATTTACATATCCTATCTTCCTTATCGTACTGGTAATTGCCCTTATTGTTATCCTGTGCGGCTTCGTTCTTCCGACCTTTAAGGATACATACGGATCCTTCGGCGCAGAGCTTCCCGGACTGACGCTTGCCCTGATGGGCTTCTCGGATATCCTGCTGGGCTACTGGTGGCTGATCATCCTTGTATGCGTAGGTATAGGCATAGGCTTCTACACACTTAATAAAAACAGTGCGGAATTCAGAATGGCTTTTGCAAAAGTACAGCTGAAAATACCGCTTATCGGTCCCATCGTTCGTCAGAGCGCGCTTGCACGTTTCTGCCGTCTTATGTCAACACTTACAGAAGCAGGTATCCCGATCCATAAGGCAATGGCGCTTTCAAGAGATGCTGTTCCGAACCTTTATGTAAAGGATCAGATCCAGTATGTGCTTGACGATGTACAGATCGGTGTTACCATCCACGAGGCAATGGCAAAGCATCCGGTATTCGATGCTATCCTTGTATCAATGATCCGAGTCGGTGAGGAATCCGGTATGCTTGGCGATTCACTTTTCAAGATGGCTGAGCTTTTCGAGGATCAGAGTGATGAATCCACCCAGAAGCTTACTGATGCGATGACTCCTATCATGACCGTTGTAATCGGTGTTGTTGTTGGTACAGTTGTTGTAGCAATGATCCTCCCGATGTTCGGTATTTACAACGTAATCGGCGGCGCAACCGGAACAAACTAAGTGATTACCGGAACTGTATTGTTAATAACTAAATAGTGGCTTTCAGTGAGCAGCTGAAACAACATTTTATCAACGGTACATTGACATTGAACAATGTACCGTTGATTTTCGGTAAAATTATTGTAGTTTATTATAATGATTCCGTGATATTTTACAAAGTAATCTTTTAAAATTTGTGCTATGTATTGCAAAAAAAGACTTGAATTGAATGGATTTTATAGTATAATGTAAGTATAAGTATTATTATACCATGCGAAAGTATAATATTTTGTAGTTGCTGTTAGGAGGAAGAAACATGAAACGTAAACATCCCACGAAAAAGCTGCGCTCGAAGCGTGGTATGACGCTCGTCGAGATCCTCATCGGCGTAACGATCGTTGTAATTGTCTTTGCTTCGACACTCGGAGCCATGGTAGGCGGATTTACCACCACGATCTATAATGCAGATGAGAACCGCGCGGCGATCCTGAATGCATCTCTGAATGAGATCATTCTGAACACCGTCCACAATATGCAGTTCCAGGACGTGAATGCAGTTGATGACGAAGCTGACAACATCAATACAGATGATGCGACAGTAAGCGTTATTCTTTCTGCAGTAAAGGCAAATATCCCCGAGGCAGTTTATGTTGCCCCCACCACTGATGCATCAGGCGATCTGACAGTAAATTTCCCCAACGGAGTAAGCTATCAGTATTCACTGATCCCGGAGGTAAAGACAACGCTTAAAACAGCAGGCGCCACCGGAACGAATATTGAAATGAACGGCGTTGCAATCAAAACCTGTTTTGAATCAGCAGCAGGACCTATCATTTATGAGTCATTCGTACCCTACACCAAGTAAAAGACAGGAGGTTTTACAGTGAAAAAGTTCAGATCAAAAAAGGCATTCACACTTGTTGAGCTTGTTGTAACCATAGCTATCCTGTCAATTACTGCGGGCTTTGGCATTGCGATATTCTCATCAGCTCTGCAGAATTATTCCACCGCATCCGTTACCTCAAAGGAGCAGGAAAAAGCGATGGAGATCGAAAACTATATTCTGAGGCACGCAAGAGTTGCTACTGATGTATTCTTTGTAACATCAGACAGCACCCTTAACGGCAATGTAGACTATGTAGATCATATAGTACCCAGCGTATCTGCGATCTCTCTTGAAGGCGCAGTAGGCGGCGTTATGACCACACAGGGTAAATCAGAGCTTCTGGAATATTATGACCTTGAGAAGAACGAGGATGACGAGATCGAAAAGACCGGCAACCTGAGCGTTATCGGTGTTGAGAGCATTGAATTCAAGCTGAACAAGCAGAAGATAGCATTCACCGAAGGCAGCAATGATTCCTTTGCATATCTTAATTACAAGATCAACATGACAGAGGGTTATTCTGTAAGCGGCTCAGTAATGCTTTATAATCTTAACAATGTAAAGTTCTCACATGACCCTGATAACTTTGCAGAGACGACACTTGACGGCACATTCAAGGTCGGCGGAAGCGATTTTAATACAGGTATCGCATTCCTGAAGCAGTAATTCTGATACATAAAAAATCAAAAAAATCCCGGCAGATCGTCTTGGTCTGCCGGTTTTTTTGATCTGTTAAGGTGGATTATCGGGGATTATTGCTGAACCGGATCTGTCTTGGCGAGTGCATTTCTTGTGCTGAGGTTTTGAATCGGCTATGCCGTACTGATCCTCCGAGCGTTGGACAGAAAGCATAAATCCGATAAAACCCACCCACGTGGAGCGAACCCGGGGGGAGATAAGGAAAGGGGATTTCAAAAGGGGAGACCGGCGTGCCGCCGGAGTCACACTTGTCTTAGCGTATGTTCTTGAAATGCGGAACATTCCCAATCAGCTTAGTATACTCTGATTTCAAACAAAGAGGGGGGCG
>ONNU01000207.1 GCA_900319255.1 uncultured Eubacteriales bacterium | reverse complement strand
TGAGTTATACTTCATTAGTGTTTCCACCTTTTGCAATCCCCTTTCCTTATCCCCTGTAGAAAGCCAGACATTTTACTAACTATAAACTAAAAACTATAAACTAAACAGCCGAATATATGATATAATATAAGTAACTAATTAATCCGGTAAAGGTGAAAATATGAGCAGGATCATAACATACTACAAAAGGGCAATGTCCGGAGACCTTGCCGCAGCTGTAAAGCTAAACGATATATTTGAAAAGGATACGGCATTTATCTGTAAAGCCCTGATCGTCAGCAAAGCCGATGATGATGACACAGCAAAGCGTATCGGAAGTACGCTTTCTTCTTCCGGAGGGCTTGAGAGCGAGGATGAGATCAGACTGAATCTCCGCAGACGATGCGCTGCGCTCTGTCTTGAAGAAAGCCGGGATATCATTCCGCCTGACGGCTATCTCTGCGCGCAGGAGAGCAGCACCGAAGCGGCGCAGAATATCCCGTTCCCCGAAAACGGACTGAATGACCCGCAGCTTCTTTCAGAGGCTCTGGAAAAAATTTATTTCAGCATGGACAAATACGAATATGCAGCCCTGACGCTGTATTATTTCTGCCGTTTCAGCACAGCTGAGCTTGCGCAGATATATGGATGCAGCGAGGGCGCGGTGATAACCTTGCTTTCAGATGCAGCCGCAAAGCTTATACGTTCCCTTGAGCTTCTGACAAAGGACAAAAGCAAAACCGAAACCGGGCTTTCTGCGCTTTTTGATGCCATGGCACTGTACGGCTCAGAGGGGGGAAAAGCCTCATCCGGTACGGGCAGAAATATTGACCCGAAAACCCGGAAGGTGCTGAAAGCCGGGGCAATAATCGTTTTTGCGCTGCTGATGATATGCATTACATCAGGGATATTCTTTTTTGCATTTAATTACGGAAAAGAGGACGGGCAAAGCGGTTCTGCGCTGCCGGTGTATGATTATGGGCAGCTTGAGGAAAATGAAATGCAAAAGGAAAACGAAAAGAAAAATGTCAGCATGATAAATGAAACGCCTATGACGGACGGGCTGTATATCTATCTCATAGACAGCAGCAGTAAAAGCTTTGAGGAATGCGGGCTTTCGCCTGACGGCTTTGTTGACGGCAGCGGCAGGGTGAATGTATACGAGCTTATCGTGATAGATCCGGGAACGGAGATGATAACCCCCGATCAGCTAAATGTCCTTTTCACAGACGGCACAACGAATTTTTCAGAGGGCAAGTCATATTTTCATCAGTCTACATATCAGGCAGACGAAAGGACATTTATCGTCAGAATTAGTGCTCCCGGAGAGTATACCCCCGACCAGTTTATGATAGAGCTTGATTCATACGGACAATCCCCGGCTGCATATGTGCTGCCGACCCATGTGACAAAGGTAGAGGATATCAAGGGGCTTAACATCTCGAATAACACAGGCGCAAACCGTTCCGGCTATGCCGAGCCTAAGCAGATCATAGATCTCATTTCATCCCGGGTCGGATTACAGCATAATTATTTTTATATCCACAATACAGAGGTCACTATCGAAAGCATTACCAAAAACAAGGCGGTCGTTGCAGGAAAGCTTTTTCTGTATCCCCTTGGAAACAATGGAAACGGCATCGACAAAAACGATTTCACTATCGAAAAATACCCCGAAGCGGTGTACGAATATAAAAGCATTATGAAGGATCACAGCTTCAGACAGGTCGAAAGAACCGATGACCGGACTCCGCCCTATTTTGTAAGGATAGATTTTGAGCTTGATTATACCTTCAACAAGGATATAAGCGCTGACTATGAGCTGCTGGAAAAGCTGAAAAAGGCTAATTTCCAGTACAGCGGCGCAGGCGGTCAGATCGTTACTATCGGGCAGGAGAGGTATTGAGTTTGGTTTATAGTTAATAGTGATTAGTGATTAGTAAAAATCCGGCGGCAGACACGCTTTGCATATCTGCTGCCGGGTTTCTTTTATCAGCATCTATAAACAGTTTTTTCAGCTTTACTTTGCCGCTGCGCTAACTGTCGCTTCTGCTGTCTGTTCTGTTGTTTCTTTTGTTTCTTCTGTTTCCGTTTCTTCCGCTTTTGCTGCTTCACAGGTCTGCGCAGATTTGAGCTTCTTTTTTGCAGGCTTTCCGTCAATAAGCTTATCCAGAAGTCCCGTCAGAAGCCTGAACCCTACCGCAAGCAGCAAGGTCGATGCAAGGCAGATGCCGAAATAAACATATTTATCAAGCCCCGCTCTGTACAAAATCAGCATGGGCAGACGCTGGAGGATATATATTTCAAAAATATGCTTTCCAAGAAAACGCAGTATGGGATTTCCGATCTTCAGCTTCATTGTCAGAAGCACTATCGCAAGCATGAACATTACCGCAAGGAACTCATATCCCAGGAAAAATATCCGCAGCACCGACAGGTACATCACAAGTATTACCGATGCGATCAGAGATACTAAAAATATGAACCAGTATTTTTTCATCACAAAGGTAAGCTTGTCCTTTAATTCGGCAAATATCATTCCTACCGGGAACAATATGCAGGTGTTATACCAATAGGGCGCCTTGAACTGGGACATGAAGGCGATATATCCGCTTGTCAGCGCAAACATTGCAACAAGCGCTGCCCGGCGGTCGTTTTTGCACAGGGTGAAGCTCAGGAAAGTAAGTATATACAAAACAAGTGTATCGAAAATATACCAGTTGCTGTTGCCGATGCTTTCCCAGCCTATGAAGGACAGTATTATCCGCCCCGGGGGAAATTCCCGTCCGAGAATGATATCCGTGATAAGGAATATCAGCACGGCAAGGGCAAAATGCAGCAGCACCTTCGGAAAGCGCTTTGTCATCACCGAGCCCACATATGCCTGTCCCTTTGAGGTAATGGACAGATATATACCGTAGCCCGAATAAAACAGAAACGGCACAACAAGCAGCTGGCTCATCCACATGGTAAAGCCCTGGTATATCATATCACATTCGCCGAAGCTCATATACTGCTGGAAATGCCGCAGAAATACGATCAGCACAAAAAATCCGTTTATACACAGCGTCTGATCCCGCGAGATATAATCATCATTAAATTTTTTAAAAAATGGTCTTGCTCCCACAAGCAGTAATATCCCGCAGGCAAGCAGTATGAAATCCATTTAATCCCTTCAATCAAAAATTTTAAGCTGTCTGTTTTTTACACCGCAGCATAATAATTCCTGCCGGACAGAAAATCTGTCTCCTTCTGCGGTCTGCATTACAGGCAGGCTGCAAAAGGAGAACAGCATTAAATGTTCAGTTATGCGCTGAACAGATCAGCCGGTCATTCATAAGCTTTCAGCTCAGACCTTTTCAGGCTCCGGATATGCAACGCCAAAGGTCTCCACAGTTACGCTTTTCATAACCTGGGGATCGAGGGGCTTATCCATCATATCTGTATCGCATCCGGCGATCTCATTGACAACATCCATACCCTCAGTTACCTTGCCGAAGGCTGCATATTCGCCGTCAAGATGAGGAGCGGGCTTATGCATGATAAAGAACTGTGAGCCTGCTGAATCAGGGATCATTGTACGAGCCATTGAAAGCACACCCTCTGTATGCTTGAGATCATTATTGAAGCCGTTATGAGAAAACTCGCCCTTGATATGATATCCGGGACCGCCGGTACCTGTACCCTGGGGGCAGCCGCCCTGGAGCATGAAGCTATAAATAACTCTGTGGAAGGTCAGACCGTTATAAAAGCCCTTATTGATAAGGCTGATAAAGTTATTTACAGTATTGGGAGCCTTTTCAGGATAAAGCTCAGCCTTGATGGTCTTGCCGTTTTCCATTGTGATAGTTACGATAGGATTCTGTGCCATAATTAACCTCCGTTTTACGTCCCGCAGGACTTTTTCACCTTCTGAACCCCCGCCTCTCAGCCGTCTTTCAGAAGCTCTGTTTTTCAACAAACCTATATTACAATAAATAGATACAATAATCAATACATTAATGAATATTTGTAGTAATAAACAAATCTTTTTAGTGAGTAGTTATTAGTTATTAGTGATTAGTGGTTAAGTTAAAATTTGGAATTTGGAAAGTGGAATTGAAAGGAATTAGGAATTAGGAATGAGGAATGATGAATTTAGTTTATAGTTAGTGGTTAGTAAAATGTTAAAATTTAGAATTTGGAATTTGGAAAGTGGAAAGTGGAATTATATTAGTGATTAGTGGTGGGTTCAATGTGAAGATCAATTAAACTAATGTATC
>ONNU01000374.1 GCA_900319255.1 uncultured Eubacteriales bacterium | reverse complement strand
GCCTTGAGCCATACTTCATTATTGTTTCTACTTTGGTGAATTTGATAATTCTGAATAATGTTAAAAAATTCGCATCTGAATATATTGTTACCGTTGAGTTTCACGGATTCAGATATTAGTAAATGTAAAAAATTTCCCCGATCGTTGTGACCGGGGAAGTTCGTTTTATTTTTCAAGATCCTTGACTTTTTTGTTTTTGCGGCGTTTTGATATCAGATCAATTGCCTGAGGGTGATTAACGATATGGATAACATTTCCGTCACGGATATGCTCACCGTCAACAGCCCAGTCAAGAGGCTCATCTGAGGTAATGGTGATATCAGAAGCCCTGAATAATTCGATATTTTCATGCTTATAGCTTTTGCTGAGCATAGACAGAACTATCATACAGGCAGTAAAAAAACTATCGGGTCTTTTTATCAGCATCACTTCGTATTTTCCGTCTGCAAAATCCACCATATCCTTTTCAAATTTGAATATGCCTGCCACAGATGTAGAGTTGGTGACTGAGCCGAAGATATATTTTCCCTCGCATTTCCGGGCGTCGCTTTCGACCTTGACATGATAGGAATGGATCTTCGGCATATATTTCATTGCTGAAAAATAATATGCGAATCTGCCAAAGAGATTTTTCAGCTTCTGAGGAGTGGAATAGGATACCTCCGTAAATGCTCCGAAGGATGCGATATAAACAAAGCTGCTGTCATTGAAGCTGCCGATATCCAGCGGAGAAGCCTCCTGACCGATTATCACCTTGGCAGCCTTGACGGTTTTTGTGGGGATACCGATACTTCTTGCAAGATCGTTGACCGTTCCGGCAGGAATATATCCCAGCGGCTTGTCGATATTGGCATCCATCATCCCTTTGATGGTTTCGCTTACGGTACCGTCTCCCCCGCAGCAAGCCACAATATCAAAATCCGCCGCATGCTCTCTTACAAGAAAATCCGCATTATAATCTGGCGCAGTAAAAAACATGCCGACCTCAAAATTATTATCCGCAAACAGATCAACTATCTCTCTTGTTGAAAAGCTGGGTCTGACCTTTCCGGAGCGCGGATTGACTATCATAAGGAGCTTAGTCCTTTGTTGTTTCTTTTTTTTCAATATTTATCCTTCTTTCTGATAATAACATCAGATCATAAGGCTTTCCTTTGATTTGACTGAAAAAGGAAAGCAAATGTATTGATCCGGCAGCGTAACACTGTGCCATGACTGTTACAATATGAAAAACGGAAGCAATTCCTCAGCTTTTGGTATTATTATCAGAGGAGGAATTAGTTATTCTCATACCGCCGGAAGATCTGTTCTTTTCAGATACAGGCTTGCGCGCGCCTGAACCGGGATTATTCGTTGTTTTAAGAAAATCCTTTGTTGTATTATGGGTCATATAGGCGATATTGCCGATAATAGCCCATCTTACAAAACGCAGCAGACATATAAGCGTAAGCAAAAGCAATGCAGAGCAGCAGATTATCTGGAAAATGGTATCATTTCGCAGACCCTCTGCCTGAATGTAAGCTGCTGTGCCCGGATCGAGATCATTTAGTGCATTGTTCAGACTCAGCAGGGAATTGATAGCCCGCACAAGACTGAAGCCTTCATAAATTCCGCTGAGAAGCAAAACTGCGCCGGTCAGAAAGTCAAACATAATTTTTCCTCCTTCTTATTGTTGATTTGTTAATGAAAGGATGATTATTTTGCAAGATATCCTATCTTTTTCATTGCCTTGTCAAGGGTACGCTGGGAGATTTTTTCTGCGATAGAAGCGCATCTGCGGTACTGCTCTTCAAGATATGCTTTGTCATTGATAAGCTTTTCAAAGCGTTCCTGTATCGGACGTACCTCTTCCACAACTGCTTCACCCACAGCCATTTTGAAATCACCATAGCCCTTGCCCTCAAATTCAGCGGTGATCTCATCAGCTGTCTTTCCTGTAACAGCGCCCATGATGCCGATAAGATTGTTGATACCGTCCTTGCCCTCGCCTACGCAGACCTTTGCATCGCTGTCAGTAACGGCTCTTTTGAATTTCTTCATTATTGTATCGGGCTTATCCAGGATTGCAACCCATGAATTGGTATTATCGTCAGATTTAGACATCTTTTTTGTGGGATCCTGGAGAGAGCGTATCCTTGCTCCTACCTTAGCAATATAGGGATCCGGAACGGTAAAGGTCTTGCCGTAAATACCGTTGAAACGCTCAGCGATATTTCTTGAAAGCTCCAGATGCTGCTTCTGATCTTCGCCCACAGGAACGAGATCCGCCTGATAAAGAAGAATATCAGCAGCCATCAGTGAAGGATAGGTAAAAAGTCCGGCATTGACATTATCAGCGTGCTTTGCAGATTTATCCTTGAACTGTGTCATTCTGGAAAGCTCACCGAACTG
>ONNU01000208.1 GCA_900319255.1 uncultured Eubacteriales bacterium | reverse complement strand
CCCCGTACTTATTGACAATCACATTTCGATCCTGACAATGGCTCCGGGCGGCTTCTTTGTATTCGGACTGCTTATAGCCGTTGTAAACAAATTCGGCAAATACAAGCCGAAGAAGAAGGACTTTGGCTGTGAGGGCTGTCCCAATGCTGACGGCTGCCAGAAAACTTCCTGTGAAAAAGAGGAAAAGGAGGGCGCCGTAAATGACTAAATTCATTGTTATACTGCTTTCTGCGGTATTTATCAACAACTATGTATTATCCCGTTTTCTTGGCATCTGTCCGTTCCTCGGCGTATCGAAAAAGCTGGACAGCGCAACGGGAATGAGTCTTGCTGTAATCTTTGTAATGCTCATGGCAACAGCTGCAACATGGCCGATACAGCATTTTCTTCTTGACCCCAACGGTCTGGGATATTTACAGACCATAGTATTTATTCTTGTTATCGCAGCTCTTGTACAGCTTGTGGAGATCATCCTGAAAAGATATATCCCCTCTCTGCACAAGTCACTGGGCGTTTATCTGCCCCTTATCACAACAAACTGCGCTGTTCTCGGCGTTACCATAATGAACATCAGCGAGGAATACAGCTTTGCTGAGGCAATGGTTAATTCACTGGGCAGCGGTCTGGGCTTCTTCCTTGCAATGGTAATGTTCTCGGGTGTGCGCTCCACTATCGAAGGCAGCGATATTCCCGAAAGCTTCAAGGGACTTCCCGTAACTCTTGTGGCAGCCTCTATCACCGCTCTGTCCTTTTTAGGCTTCAGCGGCGTGATCGAGAACCTGTTCCCCATGTGATGACGGAGGTGCGAAATGATAAATGATATTTTAACTGCCGTCATTCCGGTAGTGATCATCGGTATCATCTGCGCAGCGGTGCTGGTGATCGCTTCAAAGCTCATGGCGGTAAAGGAAGACGAGAGATTCCCGAAAATAAGAGAATGTCTGCCGGGCGCAAACTGCGGAGCCTGCGGCTTTGCAGGATGTGACGGCTATGCAAAGGCTCTCTGCGAAAAGGAGGGCACACCCACAAATCTCTGCGTACCCGGCGCAGACGCTGTATCAAAGCAGCTCAGCGAATTAATGGGCGTAGAATTTGAGGATGTTATCGAACAGGTCGCTGTAGTACACTGCGGCGGCGACTGTGAAAAGACCAGTGACAAATACGATTATGCCGGCATACAGAGCTGCAGCGCGGCAAAGCTGCTTTACGGCGGCAAGGGAAGCTGCACATACGGCTGCCTTGGCTTCGGCGACTGCGCATCAGTATGTCCGAAGAAAGCGATAAGCATTGTAAACGGCGTTGCAAAAGTCGATACAAAGGAATGTATAGGCTGTGGACTTTGCACAAAGACCTGTCCGCAGAAGCTCATTACACTTGTTGCCGATGTTGAGAAGGTCGTAGTGACCTGCAGCAACAAGGACAAGGGCGCTGTCACAAGAAAGGTCTGCACAAACGGCTGTATCGGCTGTAAAAAGTGCGAAAGAGTTTGTCCAATGGGCGCAATAAAGGTAACTGACAACTGCGCAGTTATTGATTACGAAAAATGCACCGACTGTACAGATTTCGGCGTATGCGCGAAGAACTGCACCACAGGATGTATAATGATCTCCGACCTCAGCGGGATGCACCGGTTTTAGTTTATAGTTTATTGTTTATACCTTAACACGTGAAACTGACATCTCCGCTGCGGAAAAAAAGGAAATCCGTTGTTCCGCTTTAATGCCCTGAGCCATGCTTCATTAGCGTTTCATCTTCACCCACCGATAATCAGGTAATAAATTTATTGCTCAGAACTAAGAGTAAGACCTCTCCTTCACATTGTAATGTGTGACAGAGAGGTCTTTTTTCAATCTTCGTTTTTTTCAAGATTAAGCTTAGCATAATCCTCAAGCATGGCGATGAACTGATTATATATGTTCATTTCCTCCATTGCAAGATCGCCGTCACAGCAGATGAACTCCATTCCGGCTTTCTTATAAAGCTCGATAAGTCTTTCTGTGTAATTGGTAACGATCTCCTGCTCTGTGTAGAAAAGATTGTCTATCCTTATGAAATAATTGAGCGATAACGGAACTGACATCATGGAGGAAGCATCGTCTGTCCTTTCCTCCTGAGCAAATTCCTGCATATCATCAATTGTGTAGTCTGTATCAAAACAGTTGTTGATAAATCCCACCTCTTCGCCTGTCAAAACTCCGTCTGCAAGCGTGAGAAATACAAAATACCTGCAAAAATCCGCGATCACTTCATCTGAAAGCATTCTGCCTGTATTATCCTCCGGAAAGATCTTTTCATTGAAATCCGCGCAGACATTCAGTATTTCAGCTACCGATCCTTTGACCTCCTGGTTCATAGTTCCTCCTTTTCCCCGGCAGAGCATCCGCCGGCGGCATCACTGGATATAATCATAATCCTCTTTTCTTATATATCCGATCATTTCTTCCCTGCCCTCGACGGTCATCGGGAATGTCCTTTCTGATACTATCTCATCCTTGCTTTTATCATAACAGTATTCTCCGTGCCAGATCTTTACTGTCATGGTTTCCTCCTTCGGCGAAGGAATTATTATATAATGAAACAGATAATTACATTCTGTGTAGTCATTATTGTTTTCAAACCACATTATCTTCGGAAGCTCCTCACAAAGCATATTTTACCTCCGTCTGACTATAATAAACAAAACGCCCGGGAGATCCCGAGCGTATGCCTTCATTGATTAAAGAGCAGCCTTTGCCTTTTCAACAAGAGCTGTGAATGCCTCAGCATCAGCGATAGCGATCTCGGAAAGCATCTTTCTGTTGAGAGCGATATCAGCCTTCTTCAGACCATTCATGAATGTTGAATAGTTAATGCCGTTAGCCTTGCAGCCTGCGGAAATACGGGTGATCCAGAGTCTTCTGAAATCACGCTTTCTCTGCTTTCTGCCGATATATGCATAGTTGCCGCTTTTCATAACAGCTTCTTTAGCCATCTTGAAATGCTTGCTCTTTGCGCCCCAGTAACCCTTAGCGAGCTTTAAAACCTTTTTTCTTCTCTTGCGTGTTGCCAACGCACCTTTTACACGTGCCATTTCATTTACCTCCGATTATCAGTTATATGGGCTGCAGCGGTCATCCGCTGAACTCAGCCGCATTCATTGCTTTCCTTTTCATCCAGTCGCCGCATCATCCGGCGCTCAACGATTATTTATAAGGGAGAAGCTTCTTTACTGCTGCTACATTTGTCTTATCAGCAGCAACGGTCTTTCTGAGACCTCTCTTACGCTTTGTTGTCTTTTTATTGAGTATATGGGACTTATTAGCGTGTGCGCGAATAACCTTTCCGTTCTTTGAGAGCTTAAAACGCTTTTTAGCTCCGCTGTGTGTCTTGATCTTAGGCATGATTAAGATCCTCCTTTATTTTTCTCTGATTATTTGTTAGGTCTCGGTGCCAGGAACATAAGCATATTACGTCCTTCAAGCTTTGCAGGCTTTTCAACAATGGCAAATTCCTGACAGGCATCGGCGAATTTCTTCATGATCTCTGTTCCGAGCTCAGGATGTCCCATTTCTCTTCCTCTGAAGCGAATTGACACCTTTACCTTATCGCCGCTTTTGATGAAACGCTGAGTGTGATTAAGCTTTGTATTGAAATCATGTGTGTCGATATTGAGGGAAAGTCTGACTTCTTTGATATCAACGACCTTCTGATTCTTCCTTTGTTCCTTTTCTCTTTTAGCCTGCTCAAAGCGATATTTGCCGTAGTCCATGATCTTGCATACCGGTGGCTGAGCCTGCGGTGCGATCTTTACGAGATCAACTCCTGCCTGAGCTGCGAGGTCAAGAGCCTTAGAGGAAGACATAATTCCGAGCTGAGCTCCATCAGAGCCGATCACACGGACCTCCTTATCACGAATTTCCTCATTAATCTGAATTACCTGTTTGCTAATGGTTAAGCACCTCCAAAACAATTTCGCAAACAAAATAAAGCACGGACATACTTCGCCCGTGCATCAACAGCTATTTCACCCGCCCGAAAGCAGGAAAACACTATTGACCCGCAGCAGACGAAACCCTACAGGTGAAGACCCGAAAGCCTTACTTTGTTTTTACTCAGCTATTATACCACGTTTCCCCCGCCGTGTCAAGAGTTTTGATTGATCATCCCTGATAAAATCTTTATTCAAAATTTACGCTCAAAATTTACGAGTGATTAGTGGTTAGTTAAAATTTGGAATTTGGAAAGTGGAAAGTGGAATTTAATTGAATTGAGAATGAGGAATTTAGTTTATAGATTATAGTGATTTTTAATCTGTAAAACCAGCATCTCCGTTGCGAGCGGATAAATG
>ONNU01000210.1 GCA_900319255.1 uncultured Eubacteriales bacterium | reverse complement strand
CAGGTATAACACGCGAGAGCGAAAGTAAAGCATTGTCAGACCTGCCCCCGCGATTTTGGGTGCAGCGTCGACGCTGCCGGCGGCGGGCTATTGCGTTAAGAGGGTCAAGTATGGTATACTATAAAGCGAAGCGGGGCGGGATGGAAAGCTCTGCTGATCTGAAGCTGATTTTGCGGCGTCAGACATTTCTTTGAAACGGGTGATATATCATGAAAACTAAAAATGTGCTTGATCTGACCGACCTTTCCCATCAGGAACTGATGGATGTGATAAAGCTTGCAGATGATATCAGAAAAAATCCCGGCGATTTTTCGGGGGTTTGCAGAGGAAAGATCCTCGCCACTCTTTTTTATGAGCCTTCCACAAGAACACAGATGTCCTTCCAGACTGCTATGCTCAGACTCGGCGGTACTATCATCGGATTCGACAACCCCCAGAATTCCAGCGTTGCCAAGGGTGAAAGCCTGAAAGATACTATCACCGTTGTCGGCGGCTATACCGATATCATCGCTATCCGAAATCCTATGGAGGGGGCAGCGGCCGCGGCGGCAATGTATTCTCCTGTGCCTGTTGTAAACGCGGGTGACGGCGGTCATCTGCATCCTACGCAGACATTGACGGATGTTGTAACTCTTCATAATGAATTAGGCAGGCTTGACAATCTGACCATCGGTCTTTGCGGAGATCTGAAAAACGGCAGAACTGTCCATTCTCTAATAAAAACCCTTTCCACCTTCAAAAACAACAGGTTTATCCTCATATCCACCCCGGAGCTGACTATCCCTCAGTATATCAAGGATATTATCAATGCCTCCGAATGTACATACAAGGAAATCCCCAGTCTTGCCGACGCTATGCCAAAGCTTGATGTGCTGTATATGACCCGCATCCAGCGCGAGCGGTTTGCAAGCGAGGAGGAATATCTCAGGCAGAACGGTGTTTTTGTTCTGGATAAGGAAAAGCTCAGACGGGCAAAGAAAAACATGAAGATACTCCATCCCCTCCCAAGAGTTGATGAGATCGACGTTGAAGTTGACTATGACGACAGAGCAAAATATTTTGAGCAGACCGTCTACGGTATGTACGGACGCATGGCTCTTATCATGCGCCTGCTTGAAAACAGCGACAGGAAATTCCCTGCAAGAGTAATGCCTACTCACCCGTTCAGATGCAAAAACCCCAAATGCATTACATCTACAGAGCATTATCTTCCTTCGGTATTCCGTGAAGCCGGCGGCGATATGCTTATCTGCAAATACTGTGACGGCAGAAGGCTGATCTGACATACGAAAAACAGAACCTGCTTTGTGCAAATAACGCAGTTGCGGGTTCTGCAGATATGAATATAATATTTAAAGCCGGTGGGATGATCCGCCGGCTTTTTATCTTTCTTTGCGTTTGCTCTGTACATTCCGTCCGTCATTTTCTCGCTGCGATTTGAAAATGACTGGTTTGGTGGGTTGGGGGAGTTATTCTTTATTATTTATTCTTTGTTACCATGTTTATCGCAATGGCTCAGCTTGAACGTGATGTAATCGTCATGCGCACAAAGGCAGGACTTGAAGCCGCAAGAAAAAGGGGTCGTGTCGGCGGCAGACCAAAGGTGTCGCAGGAAAAAGTAGAATATGCCCTGCTGCTACATAAACAGGGCAACCGGAGCGTAAAGTACATCTGTGAAAAGGCAAATATCAGCCGTTCAACTCTGTACAGAATACTCCGTGAAAACAAAGAAAAGGAAGGTAATCAGCATGAAAATTAAGTATAAGATCGGGACAGATTCAAAGGGCAACTATAAGGTTCGTTTTGCGTACAAGTACGATTCGGGGTTAGTCGTGCAGGAAACGCATCACCTGCCCTATCCGGCTTCTGCCGAAAATGCGGAGCAGGTCTGCCGCTACACCGGCTTGTATATGCACTCACTAAGGTCAAAGCTCAGACAGGATACCGCAGGAAAAGAAAAGACAACGGAGGGGTTGCAGCATGGAGAAAAAAGAGATCAACACGACAATAACAGAAGCAGGAGGGCAATACAAGGTGAACGTCCGATTGAAGCTCACAGACAAAATTGATATATGCTTTATGCGACCGCTTGAATTCACAAGGGACTGTATCGGCACGATATTCTGTCTGTAGCGAATGTTGAGCAGTTCAGAGAACTCAGCAAGGCGTTGTACGAGGCGCTTGTTGAGGGGGTAAAAATCTCCGATAGCGATAATTCCGATTTTCAGCGGATCAAAGAATTGTTCTGAATAGGAATTATAAGATCGAATCAAAAATCAAAATAGTTTGCGAAATTTTTTTAAGCCGGAGTTAGCGATATTCAGAATAAAAAGTTAGTCATTCGGTTCATAGTGTGGGAATTTGTAAGTTTAAGCAAAAAAATCGGTAGCAAAGGTCAAGGGAAAAATGCCGGAAAACAGGGAAAAACAAGGGAAAACGAGGGATTTTCAGGGGGAAATTTTTCGGCGGTAGGGGTTTTTTAGCCGGAAAATTTGTAATGTATAAACTCCGGCGGTCAGAAATCAGGGGTATGTGACGAAATTCTGTGAGATGGTACGGACGGGAACGAATAAAGTGTAAAGTATACTAAGCTTCAAATCTGAATATAATGTATTGACAATATATTAAGTTTGTGCTAATATATTAACGGAGAGGAGAGTGTTATTATGGCACAAACTACTATTAGCATCCGAATGGATGATGGATTGAAAAAAGAATTTGATTCTATTTGTAACGAACTCGGAATGACGATGACAACAGCCGTTGTTATGTTGGCAAAGAAAATGTCAAGAGAAAAGCGTCTACCCTTTGAGGTTTCGATTGATCCGTTTTACAGTGAAGCAAATATGAAAGCTCTGCATGAAAGCATGGAGCAGATGAATGCAGGAAAGACCGTTACTAAGACCTTTGAAGAACTGGATGGGCTTGCCGATGAGTAAATTGACATTCACCGAAAAGCATTTGAAGAATACCTCTATTGGCAGATGCAAGATAAAAAGACACTCAGACGTATCAACACCTTGCTCAAAGAAATAGCCCGGAATCCTTTTAACGGAATAGGAAAGCCCGAACCACTCCGAGGAGATTTAAGCGGCTTATGGAGCAGACGTATTGATGAAGTGAACCGGCTCGTTTACCGTGTTACTGATGAACAAATTGAAATATATCAGTGTAAAGGACATTATAGTGATTAGTGGTCGGATAAATTGAATTTGATTTCAGAATTCTTATAAAAAACCTTGCTGAAAGCCCGGATATATTTAGTAAGAAAGCAGCACATAATAGACATTCTTGATACAGTGTCTATTATGTGCTGTATTTTTTTAATTTCAGTACTTTTTCAAATTTTTATATAACATATAAATAATTTTCAGTACTTGTTTCTATATTCAACAAGAGCCAAGATAATATCTGCTAAGCAAGCGATAAAAGATATATCTCGACTCAGAACAACATACTATTTTTCGGAGGTTATGTTTTATGAGTTACCCTACAACGATTATAGAAACATCTGCGAAAACGACTGAATCAGAAAAACGCTATATCGAAAAAGCACTTTACGAGATATTCAGAAAATATTTCGAGAACGAGAAAAATGGTTGATTCAGGTCGGATAATGGTTTACAATAGACCTGTAACCATTATCAGCCTTATCATTTGATGAGAGGGTTGATATAAACATGGACAAAAAAATAGCGATATATGCGAGAAAATCAGTTTTCAGAGAGGACAGCATTTCCATTGAATCCCAGATTGAGATGTGCGGATATGAAACAAAGGGGCAGGACTTTATTGTCTATCAGGATAACGGCTATAGCGGTAAGAATACCGATAGACCGGATTTTCAGCGGATGCTGAGCGATATAAAAACGGGTAAAATAAGCAAGGTGATTGTTTACAAGCTCGACAGAGTAAGCAGAAGTGTCCTTGATTTTTCTGAATTGATGGATGTATTTCAAAAGTACGATGTTGACTTTGTCTCAGCAACAGAGCATTTCGACACTTCCAATCCGATGGGCAGAGCGATGCTGAATATCTGTATTGTATTCGCACAGCTTGAAAGGGAAACAATTCAGCAAAGGGTCATTGATGCCTATGCCAGCCGCAGTAAAAAAGGCTTTTATATGGGCGGCAAGATTCCCTATGGATTCAATAAAGCACCGATCGTTATTGACGGGGTAAAAACTTCAATGTATGTGCAGGAACCGGACGAATCCGCTGATATATCACTGATCTATGAGCTGTATTCAAAGCCGTCTGCAACTTTAGGAGATGTACTGCGTGAGCTGACAGCAAGAGGGCTGAACACCAACCGCAGAGGTCAGCACTGGAACACGGCAAGACTTTCCGAAATGATGCGTAATCCGATCTACACCACTAACGACATCAGTATCTATGAGTTTTTTAAGGCACAGGGCAGCAACATGATAAACTCAACTGAAGAGTTTAACGGTGTTACAAGCCAGTATCTTTTCAGCGGCACAAAGACCAACCGTAAGACATGGGACTTGAATGGACAGAATGTTGTAGTAGCACCGCACAGGGGGTTCATTCCGCCCGATGTCTGGTTAGCTTGCAGAAGGAAACTCCTTGGCAATCATCAGGTAAAGACCTGCAAAGCGAAAAACTCTTTTCTGTCGGGTAAGATCAAATGCGGCAACTGCGGCTATGCCATTGTGGTAAGGTTTTCGCAGAGAAGCAAAGGACACGTCAGGTATTTCATTGACACCGGATGGACAGAAAACCATTGCTGCACTCATAAGCTGCCGACCATTCACGCAGACGATTTTGAGGCGGTCATTATCGACAAGATTAGAGCAAAGCTATCGGAACTGACAATACAGGCAGACACAAACACCAAAGACGAGCTGCTTGAAAAGATCAGTAATATCGAAGAAAAGATCAGCAGGATAGACAGCGAGATCGAAGGACTTGTGGATAAGATCATGCTCCCTGATATTGACAAAACAACAGTGAAGTACATAAACGACAGAATAGCGAAGCTGGACGGTCAGAAAATCGGATTATCCCGTGAAGCCGATAAGCTGAGAGCTGAAAGACAGAAAAGGAGCGAAACGGACTTTAAGGTGCTTCATAATATCATGGACAAATGGGATGAACTATCATTCGAGGATAAGCGTAGTGTTATCGAACTCCTGATCGAGAAAATACTTGTATTTCCCGATAGGATAGAAATACAATGGAAAGTCTGACGCTGTTTAAGTGTGAGGGGTGACGCAATTATGGACAATCAAGAGCATGAGCCAACTGAAATAAACGAAGCTGAAAAGTGTCTGCTATCCGAACTGCAAGACGGCAAAAAATCCGGTGAGGAAAGCGGTTGGATAAGCTGCGAAAAAGTCAGAGATTATTTCAGAACAGAAGAAAAGTAGTATGTTTCATTTTGTACGCAGCGCCTCGCCGAAGCGCTGGAAATGGACGATCTCCCTCTGCCGCAGAAAACGGATCGGATCAATAACATCCGGATCATCACAAAACCGAAGAATATTGTCATAGGT
>ONNU01000212.1 GCA_900319255.1 uncultured Eubacteriales bacterium | reverse complement strand
GCATTACGCTTACTCTGTCCTGTTTCTCATTCTGCTTATATTCCTTTCAAATTCACCGCTGTTAAGCCATTCAATAAGAAAGAACTGTTCAAGCATAGGTACGGTGCAGGAATAAAAGCCGACTCTTTTTTCATACAGCGGAAGCATCCCTTCCGGGAGTATCATATATCCTGCACGAAGAGAAGGAGCTATTGTTTTGGAAAAAGTATTTATATAGATGACATTTTCATTGACGCTTTGCGCAAAAAGAGTTTCCGGAGCTTTTCCGGTCAGAATGAATTCCGAGTCATAATCATCCTCGATTATCACTGCGCCTCTTTCCCTTGCCCAGCTCAGATATTCAGTTCTGCGCCGCGCAGAGGCTGTAATATAACTGGGGAAGCTGTTGAAGGGTGTGACATGAAGAATCTCTGCATTGCAGTTTTTCAGCTCCTCCACACAGATACCCTCCTCATCCATTTTCAGCATTTCACAGACTGCTCCGTTTGCAGTGTAAACATATCTGATCTTATCATACGAGGGATCTTCAAGAGCAACGATCTTTTCCCTGCCCAGCAGCTGTATACATAAGCCGTACAGATATTCAGCGCCCGAGCCTATGATTATCTGTTCCGGGCTTACATTGATATTCCTGCTTCTTGAAAGATATCTGCATATAGCCTCACGAAGTTCATAACAGCCGTTATTCGGGGTTTTCATAAGAATGTTTTCTCCCCGGTCAAGTATCACCTTGCGAAGCTTTGCCGCAACAGCAGAAAATGAACACACAGCATTTGCCGCTGTCAGACTTTCATGCTGTTCATCATCTGTATTCTCCGGGAATTCATGCAGCGGGAAGCTGTTTTCGGATGAGTATTTCACATAGCATCCGCTTCTTGAGCGCATCTGACACAAGCCCTCTTCACAAAGAAGAGCATACGCATGATCCACCGTAATGATACTGACGCCGCATTCATCAGAAAGCACTCTTTTTGACGGAAGCTTTGCTCCCCGGGCAAAAGCGCCTGATATTATTCTGCTGCGAAGCTCATTATATATCTGTCTGTATGCAGGCGTTTTGCTTTCACGGCTTATTTTTATATACATTCAAGTCACTTCCGTTCTGCTGCATTGGATACAATCTATTATATCATCTGACGCTGTTACCGGCAATCATACTGTAAAAATAATCATAAACCGTATCGTCACCGGTAAGCTCCGGGTGAAAAGCTGCGGCAAGCTGATTATCCTGTCTTACGGAAATTATCCTGCCCTCATGGATGCCGAGAATTTCTGTATTGCTGCCGGTATCTGTGACATAAGGCGCTCTGATAAAAGGCATTTCAATATTTTTTCCGTTGAATTTATCAACACATCTGAAGCTGCCCAGCTGTCTCCCGTAGGCATTTCTGCGAACCGTAATATCCATAGTCCCGAAGCAGTTTTCCTTTTCATCCTCTATTCTTTTTGCAAGGAGTATCATCCCCGCACAGGTGCCGAAAACAGGAAGCCCGGATATTATCAGCTCCCGCATCGGATCAAACAGCCCCAGATCATGCAGCAGCTTTTTCATAGCTGTGCTTTCTCCGCCTGCCAGTATCAATCCGTCTATGCTAACGGGAATATCCTTCGGCTGTCTGATCTCAAATGCAGTATGTCCGGCTGATTTTATCTTTGCGATATGCTCTGCAAAATCCCCCTGAACTGCAAGTACGCCGATTTTCATTATTTTCCCCTTTCCGCCATTAATACAGCAATTTCCTGTTCGTTTATTCCCACCATTGCTTCGCCAAGTCCTGATGACAGCTCCGCAATAAGCTTTGCATCATTATAATTTGATACAGCCCTGACGATTGCAGACGCGCGTTTTTCCGGATCGCCGGATTTGAAAATACCCGAGCCGACAAATACGCCCTCCGCTCCAAGCTGCATCATAAGCGCAGCATCCGCAGGAGTAGCAACGCCGCCTGCCGCAAAATTGACCACAGGAAGTCTGCCTGTCTCATGAACCTGTTTTATCAGTTCATAGGGCACTTCAAGATTTTTAGCTTCCTCAAAAAGCTCATCCTCGCTGAGAGAAACCACATGACGTATCTGAGAATTCATTTTTCTCATATGACGCACTGCCTGAACGATATCGCCGGTTCCGGGTTCACCCTTTGTGCGGATCATTGAAGCGCCTTCGGCAATTCTTCTCAGCGCCTCTCCCAGATCTCTTGCGCCGCAGACAAACGGGACACGGAATTTTGTTTTATCAACATGATAAACATCATCGGCAGGAGAAAGGACTTCGCTTTCATCAATATAATCTATCTCGATAGCCTCAAGTATCTGAGCTTCTGCGAAATGCCCTATTCTGCACTTTGCCATTACAGGTATAGTCACAGCATCCTGGATAGATCTTATCATTGCAGGATCGCTCATTCTTGACACCCCGCCTGCGGCACGAATATCCGCAGGAATACGCTCCAGCGCCATTACAGCGCAGGCGCCTGCATTCTGAGCGATGCGCGCCTGTTCAGGAGTTGTGACATCCATTATGACCCCGCCTTTAAGCATCTGCGCAAGTTCCTTGTTAAGCTGATATTGATTATTCATTATAAATTCCTCATTTCATAATTTTTTATCAGTATAACAAAATAAAATCAAACTGCATATATCCAGGTCGGATTTGTTTTATCATATCAGATCGTACACCCGTAAGGGGCAGCTGCTGAAATAGTAGTATTCCCCTATGGCACAAGGGATACTTTTACTTCTCTTGCGCTGAGTTCATTTATATCTGAATAAAGAATTCTCTGCCCTCAGAAAAGAGGTCACAAAAGTACACGCTCAAGGGCTGCTGTACTCTTGTGACCTCTTAGTATATTCCTATCATATTCAGATATAGCTATTACACTGCAATACTCTCTGCCGGATAGCTGACTGTCAATTCCGGATATCCGGCTGCAGCTTTACTGTCTTTTCTTTCTGCCTCTGTACAGGACAAACAGAACAAATGCCGATATTATTGCTGATGCAAGAACTATCAGAATGTTGCTGTCGCCTGTCTTTGGAACAGCTTCATTGCCTGCGGCGGAGCTTTGCTGTGTCTGATATGCTGCGCCGGTGCTCACGGTAGTTTTTTCGGCTGAGACCGTTTCATTGGCTGCGCTCTGACTTACGCCGGACTCTGACGGCTTTGATGAAGCTTCTGCTGATGCCTGCTTTGTGTCCTTTTCATCCTTCTGCTGCTCTGACCGGGAAGCTTCATTCTCTTTTGTCACTTCCTTGTCCGATTCCTTTTGCTCCGGCTGCTGACCGGATGATGCGAGCTCTTTTGTCTCTGGGGCAGTGCTTTCTTTATTGTCAGCCTCTGCTGTCTGACTGATCTGCGGATCATCGCCGTTTTCCTCGCTGGAGGGTTCCTCCTGCGCCGGGCTGACGATCTCAAAGCTTATTTCTGTTTCGCCGCTGTAAAAAGCGCCTGTTCCCTTTATCTTCACAGAAGCTGTACCCGGCTCTGTATTATCCGAGTATTCCAGTGTATAATCAAATCTTGGTATAAGAGAATAATCACCGTCGGTTATCACTATCTCAGGCTTTATTTCTTCGCCTGTGTACTGCTGATCGGGCACAGCTTCGATCAAGATATTTTCACTGTCTACAGGCACTGCATTTACCTCAAAGCCTTCATGTGTACCGTCATATTCTATCTCTGAAATATCTGTCACAATGCCGTCATAATCATACTGACCGTTTACCTCTTCCCCATTCTGGTTTGTAAAGCTGTAGCTGTCTGCTGTTTCGCTGAACGATCCTGTGACCTTTACGGAAAGATAATTTGAAATGCCGTTTTCCCTGAGCGCTGTTAATGTATCAAATGCCTTTTTATCGCCCTCTTCATCAAATTTATAGAACCTGTAGCTTTTATCGCTCCGGGGAACTAAAAGTCCGTAGCCGGAAGCCTGGCAGCCCCCCATAAGTGTGCAGCCTACAGAATGTAATGCCGGCGGCGCTGATTTGCAATTGCCGCATATAAGCACACCGTAAACGCTTTTCTCATCTTTTACATGTATATAATTATGATGGCAGCCCGAACCCATCCAGCAGGTAAAAAGAATATCTTCTGCATTTTCGGGAGTAAATTCATAAATAAAATTCAGCCCCTCCTCCAGCTTGAGATGTCCCTCATCCCTGTTTGCCGTATCGGTTCCCCAGCCAAGTCCGGGGATCTTTATCGTTAATTTGCACCCTCTCAGATTGGCGTCCTCCGGAACATTTACATACCATTTTACCGTTTTTCCTGCCTGCGCGGTTATATTACCGCTCCACAGCTCACTGTAATCCGTTTCGATTATCTGTACATCATCATCTGCTGCATTTACGCTGCCCACCGATAAGCCGGCAAATATCACAAGCGCCAGAGAAAATGAAATAATTATCTCTCCTGCTCTTCTTACTGTATGTTTTTTCATAATTTATTCCTCCTGCTTTCACTCAGCTGTGTCAGCTTTCTCTGAGTGTTTTTACCTTTATTACTCCATCTTCATAAATCCCTGTTACGGTCACATACAAGCCGCACATTCGTGTAGTCTTATTCAGATATTCCCATGCAAGCTCCTGTCCGGCGCTGTCGAACATATAAAATTTATATGTCCCGTCCTCCTGCAATATATCAAGTCCATATCCGCTGTCACGGCATGAATACATAAGCATACACGGCAGGTCATGCTCTTCGGGAGCTTCAAAATCACTGCAGTCCTCATCTATCAGGATACCGGAATAGCTTTCTGTTCTGTCCTC
>ONNU01000214.1 GCA_900319255.1 uncultured Eubacteriales bacterium | reverse complement strand
CAATATGGAAACTCGTAGAAAAAATCCTGCGGCTGTGCTGTTTTATCTTGCGGGGGGCGTGCTGATAGCCTTTGGCATAATAATGACGATCATCGTCAAGACCTCATATGATGCTAACCAGAGCATCAGAAATAATTTTATCCCCGTTACCGCAAATGTTACCGACAGAATCTATGACAGTCAGAATGAATATGTCAAGGAAATATATGTCAGCTATACGGTGGGTGAGGAGGAATTTGAAAACACCAGGATCATTCTTGAGCATCCTTCGGCTTATGTCAGCTCTCTGGTCACAGTCTATTATGATCCCGGCAATCCCTCCGTTGCCCTGCCTGAATCCTCCTCCTCCTCGATTGGCTTTGCCTATGGTATCGCGCTGTTCGTTGTTATCGGCGGTTTTGTCCTTATCGTTATCGGCGGCACAAAATCAAAATCCAAGGCCGTCAGCAAGATCGAGGAAAGATTCAGACCCTATGATGAATATGAGGGCGGCTATACTGAAAAAGCCGGCACCCTTTTCGATAAGGAGGTCAACCCGGAGGATCTGAAGCTCGAAAAGAGAAAGCATTCCCGGCGCAGAGAAAGACGCAGATACGGCGAAGAACTGTTTGATCCCTTCCAGAAAAGAGATGACAAATTCTGAGAAGGGCAAAGGAGTATGCTATGGATAAAGCTTCAAACAAACGCCAGGCGATAATACTATATATCATCAGCACAGCGCTCAGAACGACTCCGCTATGACGATGCAGACATACCAATCACCTGAAAATGAAAGCATTAACAGCAATGATAATATGAATATGCATTATTGAACAGATACGTTAAAGGGCGGCTGCCGGAATTTTTCCGGAGCCGCCCTTGTTATTTTATCCTTCGATACTTCTGATAAGATTTACCATCTCGATAGCGCCCAGCGCACAGTCATAGCCCTTGTTGCCTGCTTTTGTACCGGCACGCTCGATAGCCTGCTCGATATTCTCTGTGGTAAGTACGCCGAACATTACAGGGATGCTGCTGTTGAGCGAAACATTTGCAATGCCCTTTGAAACCTCGCTGCATACATAATCGTAATGAGTCGTGCTTCCTCTGATAACTGCGCCCAGAGCGATGACAGCATCATATTTGCCGCTGTCTGCCATTTTCGATGCGATAAGGGGTATCTCAAATGCGCCGGGAACCCACGCTACCTCGATATCGTCAGGGTTAACGCCGTGGCGGATAAGTCCGTCCTCAGCGCCTGCAAGAAGCTTTGATGTGATAAACTCATTGAATCTTGCCGCAACGATGCCTACTCTTATATTCTCGCCGATAACATTTCCTTCATAGATCTTCATTTTCTTGACCTCCGTAATAAATTTTTTGTTTAAGCTCAGAGCAGATGCCCCATTCTGTCTTTTTTGGTTTTCAGATAAAAGCCGTCAAATTCTGTCGGCTCAATCTTTATGGGTACTCTTTCGGTGATCTCCATTCCGTATTCGGAAAGCTGGTAGACCTTATCCGGGTTGTTGGTCAGCAGACGCATGGTCTTTACCCCAAGGTCTGAAAGTATCTGCGCGCCTGTGTAATAATCCCTTTCGTCAGGCTTGAACCCAAGAGCAACATTTGCATCAAGGGTATCCATGCCCTGCTCCTGAAGCTCATATGCCCGGAGCTTATTGATAAGACCGATGCCTCTGCCCTCCTGACGCATATAAAGCAATATCCCTCTGCCTTCCTTTTCGATCGCTTTCATGGCGGCGGCAAACTGATCTCCGCAGTCACAGCGCAGTGAACCAAAGGTATCGCCTGTGAGACATTCGGAATGTACACGGCAGAGTATATCCTTTCCGTCACCGATATCACCCTTTACCAATGCGATATGATGCTCTCCGCTGATACGGTTGACATAACCGCAGGCTCTGAATTCACCGTATTTCGTAGGCATATCTGCCCTTGCCACACATTCTACAAGCTTTTCATGTCTTTTGCGGTATTCAATAAGATCCTTTATTGTGATGAAGGTAAGATCAAACTTCCTCGCAAGCTCCAGAAGCTCCTTTGTCCTCATCATCGTGCCGTCCTCACGCATTATCTCACAGCAAAGACCACATTCCTTCAGACCCGCAAGTCTCATCAGATCAACAGTCGCTTCTGTATGACCTGTCCTTTCAAGAACTCCGCCGGGCTTTGCAAGAAGCGGAAACATATGTCCGGGTCTGCGGAAATCCTCCGGGCGGGCGTCATCCTCAACGCATTTCATGGCGGTGACAGAACGCTCCGCTGCGGAAATACCTGTGGTTGTAAGAACATGGTCGATGGAAACGGTAAAGGCTGTTTCGTGATTATCGGTATTGGTCTCCACCATCTGCGGAAGCATAAGCTTATCAACAAGCTTTTTTGACATGGGCATACAGATAAGACCCTTGCCGTGAGTTGCCATAAAATTGACATTTTCAGTTGTGGCAAATTCGGCGGCGCAGATAAAGTCGCCCTCGTTTTCCCTGTCCGGATCGTCAGTCACAAGGATTATCTTACCCTCCCTGAGATCCGAAAGCGCTTTTTTGACCGATGCAAATTTCATTATATCATTCCTCCTGTTAAGAAGCTTTATTTCTTTTTATTTTTTCTTTACATAAACCTGAATCCGCTGTTCCGCCTTCATGCCCTGAGTCATACTTTATTAGTATTTCCACTTTGGTCAGTCAAAAGGTGGAATTCCCTTTCCTTATCCCCCTCAGTCGCCCGGACTTTTGCGGGTAAGATTTGATATTTTTCCTTTTGAGGTGTTAATCTCAATCCTGAAATGCACCATTCAGGTGAATATAAAAATCTGAATAATGTATAAAAATCCGCATGAATACAGAACTTTTTATATTTTCGCCCTTGAGCTTCATGAATTCAGATAAACCCATGCCTTGCAAGAAGCTCTGCTGAGATACCGCTGCCGGGCTTTTCCTTTTGCAGAAGCTTTTCTACATATTTTCCTATAATATCATTTTCTATATTCACAAGGCTCCCTCTGGTCTTTTCGCCGAGAGTGGTAACTGCTGCGGTATGGGGAATGGCTGAGATTGAGAAGCTCCTCTCCCCTGCCCTGGCTACGGTCAGGCTTATACCGTCTATGGTCACCGAGCCTTTTTCTACAATATACCGCATCAGCTCCGGCGGGGCTTCAATTTCAAACCAGACTGCATTATCATCCCGGCGTATGCCTTTGATCCTTCCTGTACCGTCGATATGACCCGACACGATATGCCCGCCGAAGCGTCCGTTTGCTGCCATTGCTCTTTCAAGATTGACATGGGCGCCGGCTTTCAGCTGAGAAAGAGATGAGCGGCTCATGGTCTCCGGCATCACATCAGCGCTGAAGGAGCCGCTTCCGATGGCTGACGCCGTAAGGCAGACCCCGTTCACGGCTATACTGTCTCCAAGGTGTATATCCTCAAGCACCGCCTCTGCGCCTATCTCTATAACAGCCGAACGCGCGCCCCTTGTTATGGAGCGGACTGTGCCCATTTCTTCAACTATCCCGGTAAACATCAGCTTTTCACCCGGCTTTCTATCATAATATCATCGCCGAAGCGGAAAATTTTTCCTCCGCTCAGCATAAAGGCTTCGTCAGGTGAAGCAACTCCCTCCCCTTCAACAGGGCTTTTTGCATTTCCGCCGAATATCTTCGGAGCGATATATGCCTGCACCTTATTCACACAGCCGGCTTTCAGCACCGACCAGTTAAGCGTTCCTCCGCCCTCAAGGAGAATGCTGTCGATACCCTCGCTGCCGAGAATCCGCATCATCTCCGGAATATCTGTATGCCCGCCTCTTTCCGGCAGGGTCAGAATATCACAGCCGCTGAGCTTATACGGCTCAAGCCTTTTCTCATCGTCAACGGAAGTACAGATGATCGTCCTGATCTTATCAGCTGTTTTTACGATACGGCTTTCAAGGGGCGTTCTCAGCCTTGTATCGCAGATGATCCTCACCGGATCTCTTCCGCCCTCTATCCGGCAGGTAAGCTCCGGGTCGTCAGCAAGCACCGTTCCCGAGCCTGCCATTATCGCCGTGTATCTATTCCTGTCCTTATGCACATTCAGCCGGGACTGCTCCCCGGTTATCCATTTTGAAAGCCCCGTTCCTGTTGCGATCTTTCCGTCAAGCGTCATGGCATATTTCATTGTCACAAAGGGAGTTGAGGTTGTGATATAGTGAAAAAATATCTCGTTTATCTCCCTGCACTCTTCCTCAAGCACATACTGCTTTACCTCGATGCCATGCTCCTGGAGCATTCTTGCGCCCTTTCCCGCGACAAGGGGGTTGGGGTCGCCTGAGCCCATAACTACACGCTTTATTCCGGCGTTTATCACAGCTTCGGTACAGGGAGGCTGTCTGCCCTGATGACAGCATGGCTCAAGGGTAACGTACATTGTCGCGCCCCGAGGGTCGGCTTCACAGTTTTTCAGAGCGTCACGTTCTGCATGAAGCCCTCCGCAGAAGTGATGATATCCCCGGGCGATCACCTCGCCGTCACGGACGATCACCGCTCCCACAAGAGGATTCGGCGATACCCTCCCCTCGCCCTTTACGGCTTCGCTGAGGGCAAGGCGCATATATTCTTCATCGGTCATTTATTCTCACCTCTCCGACTTTGCTTTAAAGGGGCAAAAAAAGACAAAGCCCCGGTATTATCAGGGCTTTGTCTGAAAAGCTTTTGGCTTTTATTATAGAGTTTCTTCTTTCGTCCGGACTATGACCGTCGGCTTCGGAATTTCACCGAATCGTGCAGCTATGCGCTCGTGGGCTTTACCACCGGTGGGGAATTTCACCCCGCCCTGAAGTTATTATCTTTTGTGTTTTTGATGGTCATTTCTTCTTTGTCGTCCGGGGACGGCGACCATGGGCGCTGCCCCCAGAACCATGCAAGCCTTTGAAAAGGCTCAATCGTCTTTAAGACCTGTCTCTTCTCTGAACTTTTTCATCTGCTCGTCCTGAGCCTCCAGCTTGAGGATCCTCTTTTCACCCTCGTCTGCCATTTCTCTGAACTGCTGGATAGTTACCTGCATCTGGGGAAGAGCCTTCTGCTTATACGATGAAATAGCGTCAAGCGCATCAAAGGTATCTGCAAATGCATTTTTCAGCGTATCAACGGAAATATTGGATTCCATTGATTTCTGCTGTATCTCTGCGCCCTGCTCCTTGAGCATTTTTGCTGTTGCGCTGATAAGCTTATTGGTAGCTTCGTTTACAGCGTTTACCTTTTCAAGCACGACCTTCTGATTATAAAGAGCGCTTGCTACGGTAACTGCTATCCTGAGAGCTGAAACTGTGACATTCTCTGCTCTTTCGACTGCGCGGATAAGCTCCTTATTGTTTCTTCTTACTATCTCCATTGCGATAATGCCCTGCATATTGACAGCCTGCATCTGCTGGAGATCCATTACTCTTTGTCTCAGCGGGAAAAGAACCTCTTCCTCGATGAATTTTATTCTTTCCTCGTCAACATTCTCGACCTTTGCCTTTTCTACGGCTGCGCTGATGGATGCATCCATCTCTGTGCCCAGCGCTATCTGCTGTTCAAGCTTTTTGGTAAGATCACGCAGGGCAAGCTGCTCGATCTCAAGGGTGGTATTATCGTTTTTCAGCGTTACCTTGCCCTTGTCAAGAGATGCGATAGTATCAGCGATGATATCATCAGCCTTTTCAAATTTCGCAAAATATGACTTGATCGGATTGAAAAGCTTTCCGATGGCGCCTCTTTTTCCGAAATCTATCCCGGAAGGGTCAAGATCCTTCATCTGCACCTGAAGCTTTGAAAGTCCGGCAACCACCTCGCCGTTTTCACCGCCCATTTTGCTCAGGTCAACAAGACGGACATTGAGAAGCTCATTCTTCTTCGTTGATTTCTCAACGATATCTGTACCGAAGTTTTCGATAGAAGAAACGATCTCTCTTCTCTCGCCCAGTGAACCAAGATCAAAGGTGAAAAGCTCCCCTGTATTATTATCAGCGGCAGCGGAAAGCTTTTCCTTTACCTCCGGAGCAGGCGCGACCTGTTCCTTCACTTCCTCCTTGACTTCCTCCATATCCGGAAGATCCATTGAAAATCCCATTTTTGTGTCCTCCTTGATTATTTGATTCAGTAAACCTTGTGTTTATGTGATAATACATTATATTTTGCTGCACAGTTTTTTTCTCCGATTTCCGTCATTTTCTCGCTGCGCTTTGAAAAGGCTGGCGAAACCTTAAAAATCACCTGTTTTCTTACATTTCTGAATTAAAGAGATTCTTGAGCTGATAGATGATATCCTCGCTGTCGGCATTGATAGTCGCAGCCTCGTTTATCTCTGATACACGCTTGAGCGCCTCAATATTTGCATTATAGCCGATGGAATATATGGGTATCTGATAATTGCTGATGATGCCCGAAACATCATTCAGACCAAAGCCGTTATTCTGTTCGCCGTCGCTGAGAAGGAAGATCATCGGCTTTGCCTCGGGATGCTCCTTGAGCGACTTATTCACCATGTCAATGGCAACAAGCAGCGCATCATAGGTCGCAGTCTGACCAGTTGCGGAAAGATCCTGCACAGCGCCCTTGAACAATGCCTGCTGATTCAGGTCAAACTTTGCGATAGGCAGGTTGCAGAATACCTTGCTGTTATAGGAAATAAGTCCGATATAATTATCATTGTTGATATACTGCATGGAATTGATGAGTGAGGTCTGGAGAGCATTGATGGATTCGCCGCTCATGCTTCCTGACGTATCAGCCACAAATACAGCAACTATAGGTTTACCGCTGTCCTTGTTTTCCTTATAGAGCTTCTGAGCCTTGATAAGCTTATCGCCGCTGATATCCTTGGGCAGCTCGCTCTTATATTTTTCGTTTCCATTGAAGCCGTATTTCTTTGCAAGCTCCTGGCTTTCGCTGTTGAGGCAGTAATCGCAGAACAGGTCAAGAAGCTTGCTTTCATCCGCTGAAAGTGTGCCTACTGCATACATGGGGTTATCATGTCTTGCGCCGAAGGGAGTGAAAACATAATCGTTTTTCAGCGTGGGATCGTTATAATATGACTGGTATTCCATTACGAAAGCGTCAAGTGAGCCGGATTCGGCAGACTTTCTCATCTGCATGGTATTATAGGATACCAGCGGAACATTCTCCTGGAACTGCTTGAAGCCGTCTACAGCCTTGCTGCTGAGAAGGTCGTCTGCATCATAGGAATACAGGGTCGTAACAAGGAAATTAAGACCTGTGGAACTGATAAAGGGGTTTGTATAGCCCATCTGAAGCTCGCCGCTTGCGGTACATTCGGAAATGACCTTCATATTCACCGAGCCGTACTTTTCAAGAATGGAATTATACTTTTCCTTTGAAAGCAGAACCCCCGCCACATTGCCTACAAGTCTGTCCTTTTTCATCGTGATCTCCACGCCTGAGGATTCTACCATCTTTCCCCAGAATTCATTTGACGGTGTAAGCGCCTGGGGCTTATATTTTCCTGTTCTGATATAATCAACTGCAAGTCCGGAGGATACGGAACGGATCGAAACCGTTGCGCTTTTTCCGTTGACCTGCTGAGAGCTTGCATTGAAATTCTCGGCTACCTCATTGAGCCAGCCGTCTGTACCTGAGCCAGCTTTTTCCGGTGACGAATATATCTCAATATTCAGCTCGCCTGTTCCGGTCACTGAAAGGGGATAGTTCTTGATATCAGGAAGCTCCTGCTCCTCATCGAGAATATCCTCATCTGTGATAGCAGCCTTTCTTGCAGGAACATCTGTGACCTTGATCTCAGACAGCATCTTTTCCATCTGCTTTGAAGCGTCCTCAGCCGTTATCTCCTGTTCGCTTTTGCCTACATTCTTCGTAAGTGTGATACCAAGGAACACACCTCCGAATACCAACACTGCGATGGCAACAAATATTGCCACCTTTGCGCCTGTTGAAAGTTTTCCCATAAGTCATTTGCCCTCCTTGAACGTTAAATTCAGCTTTGCTTATAAAGCTTTGTCTGATCAATAAGCTCATTGATCTCTCTTATCGCTGCCATATTTTCAAGTCCTGCGTCGCTCATATCGTCAAGCTTTGATATTTCCAGAAGCAGGCTGTCAAGCTTCACAAGTATTCCCTCGTTATCCGACACAACGCCTCTGACAAAGCCGATATGCTGATCATATATCTGCATATGCGCTCCGGCAGAGCCTGCCATTGAATAGGGATCAACAGCTGTCGGCATATTCTTCTGTTTATTTATCTTCTCAAGAGTTTTATTATAATCCTTTTCATCAAATATTATTATCCTGTTTATCATCTTTTTTACATTGCTGAAAAACAGTGAATTTACGGAATCAATAACACCCTTGAAGCGTACATAGGTCATTTCCTGGGGTGTGAAATACTGGAGCAGTATAGTTTCAAGCGCCCTGTCCTTATCAAGAAGTCTGTACACCTGATCTATCGCCGTATTGATCTCAGGCTCGAATACCTTTTTATCCTTTCTGTCCTCAAGCGCCTCGATATAATCCTTAGGCTCCATCAGTTCTCCGCTTTTCAGAAGCTTTACCTCCTGCTGTTTGAAAAGCAGAGAATAGTTTCCATAACCGAAGGCTATCAGGCTCATCACTATATCAGTGACCGCCAGAGCAGTGATAAGCGCATCTCCTCCCAGCGTAAGACCCACAAGTCCCTTTGAAAATAGCACTACATTAAGCAGCGCAAGACCTAAATTCAGACAAATCAATTTTATGATCTGTTTCTTTGACATTTCTATCCTCCGATCAGCAATACAGTGACCGAACACAGTCACAGCCCGGTACTTTACCCGGACAATTCCAGCAGCAACTGCATTGCTGTCTGTTATTTTATACAAATTGCTTACAATATAATTTTACTATTCCCCCATGCTTTTGTCAATAAAAATCGGATGTAGTTAACAGAAATGAAATAATTATCATACAATTTGTTAATTATTTAACACTTTTTAATAGAGGGCAGAAGCTCAAAGATAATAGTTCAGGTACTGCATTAGCGTATTCGGGAATTATTCTTTATACCCGTGCTTCTATTGACTGCCAACTTCTTCCGGGGCAGCGGCAAAGCCGCTGCGGACAAAAGAGGAGAACCACAAGAGGGTGGCTGCGCCCCCCTATTTGTTTGAAATCAGATTATACTAAGCTGATTGGGAATGTTCAGCATTTCAACAACATACGTTAAGACAAGT
>ONNU01000331.1 GCA_900319255.1 uncultured Eubacteriales bacterium | reverse complement strand
GTTTATAGTTAGTAAAATGTCTGGCTTTCTACAGGGGATAAGGAAAGGGGATTGCAAAAGGTGGAAACACTAATGAAGTATAACTCAAGGCATTAAAGTTGAACAGCGAATTCTTTTTTATCCGCCGGCAGCGTAGATGTCAGTTTCACGGATTAAGGTGGTTAGTACAATTGAATCAGGAATGAAGGATTGTGATTCCGGTGCTTCCGGGGAGCTGGCAAGCTGTAAGGAGGAACTGAGAGGTTACATTATTCTTTGTTCTTTGAGACGCCGGTCTGACTTTTGTTGAAATGGGGGATATCAGGGCGGATATGTGCGCTTTCTGGCTGCTGTAAAAAATCTGAAAAATATAGAAAAATGGAGATTATAGGAGAATAAACGAGATTATGCTGCACAACACTATATTTTTTGACTTTATTTGACTTTGACTTTATCTGACTTTGATATTATAATCTGAATTACAAGGTCAGAGAAAGTCAGAAAGATAGCTGAAGGCGCAGCGAAGGGCGGATAATATCCTTACAGACCGAGGCTTTGACCGCAGTGCTTTTGAAAAGTCGGAACGATCAGCGTACAATATCAGCCGGCACGCCCCAGCAGGAGAGGAAGTGAAAAAAATGAAGATGAGTGATCTTGTGGCGCAGTATATTATTCGTATGCTCGATGAAGAACACGGGAGCTGCGAGATAAAAAGAAATGAGCTTGCAAATGCTCTTGGCTGTGTTCCAAGCCAGATCAATTATGTTATCACCTCACGCTTTACCCCTGAACAGGGCTATATTGTGGAAAGCAGAAGAGGAGGAGGAGGCTATGTCAGGATCATTCGCGTACAGACTGATGACAGAGTGGCAATGATGCATATTGTCAATTCCATAGGCGATGAGATATCCGCAGCATCCGCGGGAGTTATCCTCGGTAATCTTGTGGAGCGGGGGATGATAGACGAATATGACTATGCTATTATCGCAAGCGCTCTTTCGGATAAGGCGTACAGCTCCATACCTCAGGAATACAGGGATCCCCTGAGAGCTGCGATACTGAAAAATATGCTTATGACCCATGTAATGATGAAATAGACCGGCAAATGATGAGCCGGACAAAATCACACCGAATAATTTACTGCACTTCATAATAATAAATAATAAGTTCAGGAGGAGATCATATGTTATGTCAATCATGTGAAAAAAGACAGGCTTCCACCCATATCAAAACCATTCTCAGCGGCGAGCTGAAGGAATATAACCTTTGCCCGGAATGCGCTGCAAAGCTTGGATACGGTTCGATCTTTACAAACTTCGGCTTCGATATCGACAAGCTTTTCGGAAGCTTTATGGACAGCGATAATATCCATAAAAAGGCTAAGCGCTGCCAGTTCTGCGGCTCAAGCTTTGATGAGATCGCAAAATCCGGCAAGGTAGGCTGCGCTCACTGCTATGAGGAATTCTATGACGAGCTGCTCCCGTCTATTCAGAGAATACACGGAAGAACTAACCACACCGGTAAGCTTGCAAGAAGCGCAGGCTCGGAGGTCATGGTCAAGAATGAGATAGCAAAATGCAAATTTGAGCTTGAACAGGCGATCAAGACCCAGGAGTTTGAAAAAGCAGCAGAGCTTCGCGATAAAATCAAGGAGCTTGAGAAAAATATCGGCAATGTGGATGCACAGTAAAGGGGGCGGTCAAGGTGAGTGAAACATTAAATGAACGCAAGGATATAAGCGATGTTGTAATAAGCACAAGAGTAAGATTTGCAAGAAACCTCAGGGATTATCCCTTCCCGGGCAGGCTGAGCGAGGATTCAAGAAGACGCGTGGCTGCCACCGTAAGAGAAGCGGTGCTTGGCGGGAAGAACGCTCTTTCCGGACGTTTCAGATATATCCAGATGTCAGAGCTGACTCAGGAAGAGGCTGTATCTCTCGTTGAAAGACATCTTGTTAGCCCGGAATTTATTTCCGACCGTCAGGGCAGAGGACTTCTGCTTCTTGATGATGAATCGGTCAGCATAATGATAAATGAGGAGGATCATATCCGCATACAGGTGATCCGTCCGAATATGGATCTTGAGGGCGCTTATGATCTTGCGGATAAGATAGATACGCTTTTTGATGAACAGCTGAATTTTGCTTTCAATGATAAGCTGGGCTATCTTACCCAGTGTCCCACAAATATAGGAACCGGCATGAGAGCATCTCTGATGCTGCATCTGCCGGCGCTGAATGAAAGCGGCGCTATGGGCAAGATTACGGCTTCACTTTCAAAGTTAGGACTGGTAATAAGAGGAATGTACGGCGAGGGTACAGATGCAAGAGCTTCCGTATATCAGCTTTCAAATCAGGTGACGCTGGGCATATCCGAAAAAGAGGCTATCAGCAATCTGCGTGATATTGCAATGCAGCTTATAGCGCAGGAAAGAGAAGCGCGTAAAGCTATGTCAAATAATATAGGCGTGCTTGATACGGTATGCCGCGCCTTTGGAACGCTGAGCTATGCGAAGCTTTTAGGAACAGACGAATGTATGAAGCTGCTTTCACTGCTGCGTTTCGGAGTGGAACTGGGAGTATTCGAGAATATCGACTTTGATACCATCAACCATCTGATGATCGAAGTACAGCCCGCAACGCTGATGAAGAATATAGGAAAGAAGATCACACCGCAGGAGAGAGATTGTATCAGGGCTGAGGTGGTAAGAACATCATTGTTCAGAAAGCAGGTACCTGCAAGCCGCCGGCTTGAAAAGGGAGAAGAGGTAGAAGGATAAAGCAGAGTCTGTAAAAGCTTCGCCAGCCTTTGGGGAGACTGCGCGAAACACCCCAAAAACCGCCGTAGGCGGTCAAAGAAAAAGCAGGCAACGGGTGTCAGCCTCGCTGCCGGACGTAACCCAAACGAGAAAGCTGTAAAAAATAACTTTATCAGCACAGCTTTTTCTGAACAAAGGATAAGTAAAAAGGAAAAAGAGGAAGGAGGAACTATTATGTTCAGATTTGACGGTTTTACAGAAAAGGCAAATATTGCTATCAATGAGGCTGTGGCATCAGCGCAGCAGCTGGGTCACAATTATGTCGGGAGCGAGCACATATTGCTGGGTCTTTTGTCGGAGAGCGGGAGCGCCGCCTGCCAGATACTTGAACAGGCAGGAGCTGACAGGGAAAAGATCTATGAGCTTATCAAAAACACCATGGGTCACAGGTCTCCCACAGAGCTAAGCGTAAGGGATTTCACCCCACGCACGAAGCGTATTCTCCAGAATGCAGCAAGACAGGCTGCTCAGCTTGGAAATAACTATGTCGGGACTGAGCATATTCTTCTTTCGCTCATGTCTGACAGCGGCAGCTATGCGATACGCTTCATGTCGGAAACAGGTGTAAGACCGGATGTGATCGCAGCCTCGCTGAATGAGCTTTTCGGACAGGATCAGGGAAGCGCGCCTGCTGATGATTATTCCAGAGGCAGGGATAACGGGAAGAAAAAATCCCCCCTTGATAAATACGGACGCGATCTGACAAATGCGGCGTCTCAGGGAGAGATAGATCCGGTAATAGGCAGAAAAGAGGAGATCGAAAGGGTCATCCAGATACTTTCAAGACGTACAAAGAATAACCCCTGCCTTATCGGTGAACCTGGCGTTGGCAAGACCGCAATTGCAGAGGGGCTTGCGCTGAAGATCGTATCAGGGGATGTTCCTGAGCTGCTCAAAAACAAGAGGATAATTTCCCTTGACCTTACGGGTATGGTAGCAGGAACAAAATTCAGAGGTGAGTTTGAGGAAAGGATCAATGCAGTTATCGACGAAGTGAAGAAAAGCAAGGATATCATTCTCTTTATTGACGAGCTGCATACAATAATCGGCTCAGGCGCAGCAGAAGGCTCGGCTGACGCTGCGAATATTCTCAAGCCTTCCCTTGCAAGAGGCGATTTTCAGGTCATCGGCGCTACAACCATTACGGAGTACCGCAAATATATTGAAAAGGATGCAGCCCTTGAACGACGCTTCCAGCCCGTTACTGTGGGAGAGCCGACTGAACAGGAGGCTGTGGAGATACTCAGGGGTCTGCGGGATAAATACGAGGCTCACCATAAGGTCAGGATCACCGATGAATCAATAGAAGCAGCGGTGAGACTTTCATCAAGATATATCGCTGACCGCTACCTTCCTGATAAAGCAATCGACCTTATAGACGAAGCCTGCTCAAGAGTAAGACTGCGCACATATACTGCGCCGGATGATCTTCAGGAGCTGGAAAACCGGTGCAGACAGTTAGAACAGGAAAAGGAGGAGGCTGTCAATACTCAGGACTTTGAGCGCGCCGCTGAGATCCGTGACGAGCAGAAGGAGCTGAAGGAGAAGCTTGAGGAAAGAAAAAAGAAATGGCAGGAAAAGAGCGAGCATAAGAACGACGAAATATGCTCCGAGGATATAGCAGAGATAGTATCCAGCTGGACAGGAGTGCCTGTGGTGCAGCTTACCGAAAAGGAAAGTCAGCGGCTGCTGCATTTAGAGGAGATACTTCACCAAAGGATAATCGGTCAGGACGATGCTGTATCGGCTGTGGCAAAGGCTATCAGACGAGGCAGAGTGGGACTTAAGGATCCCAACAGACCTGTCGGTTCATTTATATTCCTTGGTCCTACAGGCGTAGGTAAGACAGAGCTGTGCAAAACACTTGCTCAGGCTATGTTCGGAGATGAGGATGCGATGCTTCGCTTTGATATGTCTGAATATATGGAAAAGCATACGGTGTCAAAGCTTATCGGCTCGCCTCCGGGCTATGTAGGCTATGAGGAGGGGGGACAGCTTACTGAAATGGTAAGACGCAAGCCCTACAGCGTTCTTCTGTTTGACGAAATAGAAAAGGCTCACCCCGATGTATTCAATATGCTGCTCCAGATACTTGACGAGGGCAGACTGACCGACAGCCAGGGCAGACATGTTAATTTCCGCAATACGGTCATCATTATGACATCCAATGTAGGCGCAAGACTTATCACAGAAAAGCAGACAGGGCTTGGCTTTACCGCATCCGAGGACGGCGGCAGCCGCTCTGATGAAAGGATCAGGGAGGCTGTCATGGGAGAGCTGAAACAGCTTTTCAAGCCGGAGTTCCTTAACCGTGTTGATGACATCATCGTATTCAGACGGCTGACCAGAAGCGATACTGAAAAGATAGCCGCAAATCTTCTTGCAGGACTTGCAAAGCGTCTCGAGGAGCTTGGCATCACAGCAGGCTTTTCAGATGAAGCGGTAGCGCTTGTGGCAGAGGCAGGATATGACGATATCTACGGCGCAAGACCGCTGAAAAGAGCTATCCGTTCAAAGATCGAGGATGC
>ONNU01000215.1 GCA_900319255.1 uncultured Eubacteriales bacterium | reverse complement strand
CCGGCTTGCCAAGGGGGTTAAGGAAAGGGGATTCCAAAAGGGGGAAAACTCAAGGGGGACACCCCTTGTGGTTTCCACCTTTTGATTGACCAAAGTTGAAATACCAATGAAGTATAGCTCAGAGCATTAAAGTAAAACAACGGATATTTCAGTTTCACGAATTCAGATTTTATAAAAAACTTCCCCCGGAAGCAGGAATGAAGGGCTTCCGGGGGTGATTATTTTATTCAGAACTACGCCGGGGTGCTATCATAAAGAGATAGTTGAAACAGGCTTGTCCTCATAAATTCTTTCGATAGCCTCTGCAAATACAGGAGCAACCGGAAGAGTTGTGAATTTATCAAGATACTTGTCCTCGGGAACTGCGATGGTGTCAAGAAGTACAACTTCCTTGAGAACGCTGTTCTTGATCCTTTCAATAGCAGGACCGGAAAGTACAGCGTGGGTTGCACCTGCATATACTTCTGTTGCGCCGCCTCTTTCGATACATGCCTGAGCAGCATTGCAGAGTGTGCCTGCTGTATCAATCATATCGTCAACAAGGATAACCTTCTTGTCCTTTACCTCACCGATGATGCTCATTACTTCACAGACATTTGCCTTCGGACGGCGCTTGTCAATGATAGCGATAGAGCAGCCAAGACGGTTTGCAAAGTTTCTTGCTCTTGTTACAGAACCCAGATCGGGTGATACAACAACATAATCATCAGGATTGTCGCCGATCTTCTTCTTGAAATAATTAGCGAGAATAGGCGCGCCTACAAGATGATCTACAGGGATATTGAAGAAGCCCTGGATCTGAGCAGCATGAAGATCCATGGTAAGAACTCTGTCTGCGCCTGCGCTTGTGATAAGGTCAGCCACTAACTTTGCAGAGATCGGATCTCTTGCCTTTGCCTTTCTGTCCTGACGCGCATAGCCGAAATAAGGAATAACAGCTGTGATCCTTGCAGCAGAAGCACGCTTCATTGCGTCGATCATGATAAGAAGCTCCATGATATTGTCATTGACAGGAGCACAGGTCGACTGAACGATAAAGCATTCGGAGCCTCTGACTGACTCATGGAGAGATACTGCTATCTCGCCGTCGCTGAAGCTGGTGACCTCGGATTTGCCCACAGGAATTCCAAGAGAATCAGCTATCTGCTTAGCAACTGACTTATTGGAATTACAGGTAAAGATCTTGATATCCTTGCCGTGAAAATTCATTTTGTTTTTCCCCCAATATTATAATTCTGTCATTTGCCCCGATGGGACAAGCGTTAACTTTCTACCATTATTTTAATACCTCAAACGTAAAAAATCAAGTTTTTAACGAATATAAACGAAATTTGCAGAATTTTTGGATTTTTTATGCAATACTTTATTATTTAAACAAAAATATAATTTATTCTGCACAAAGCAATTACCATTTAATGGAGAAAGACCAGCCCCTGCGATCAAAGATCATGTAATGTCGCCCCGCTCACTATTGCGCTGCTACATAGGCCAATCACTAATCACTATTAACTATTAACTATCCCGTCATATGCCTTTTTGAGAGCGAAGGCTTTTTTTGCGACGACATCGAACTGATCCGGAGTGAGTGACTGAGCGCCGTCAGAAAGAGCGTGCTTGGGGTCGTTGTGTACCTCAATCATAAGACCGTCAGCGCCTGCTGCAACAGCCGCGAGTGACATCTGCTCCACAAGCCAGGATTTACCGGTAGCATGACTGGGGTCAACGATAACCGGGAGATGTGAAAGCTTCTTTACGATGGGCACAGCTGAAAGATCAAGGGTATTTCTTGTTGCCGTCTCATAGGTACGGATACCTCTTTCGCAAAGGATGACCTTATCATTACCGCCAGCCATTATATATTCTGCGCTCATGATCCATTCCTCGATAGTATTGGCAAGACCTCTTTTGAGCAGGATAGGCTTATCAATTTTACCAAGCTGCTTAAGAAGCTCGAAATTCTGCATATTTCTTGCGCCGACCTGAATGATATCAACGCCCTCGAACATATCAATATGGGCGCTGCTCATAATCTCGGTAACGATAGGCAGACCGGTTTCTTTTCTTGCCCCCTTGAGAAGGTCAAGACCCTCTGATTTAAGACCCTGGAAGGAATAGGGCGAGGTTCTGGGCTTGAATGCGCCGCCGCGCAGGAAGGTCGCGCCGGAAGCCTTTACTCTTTGAGCCACATAATTTATCTGCTTTTCATTTTCAACTGAGCAGGGACCTGCCATTATGCAGAGGCTGCCGTCACCGATCTTCTGACCGGTAGGAAGCTCGATGACCGTATTATCCGGATGGAATTTGCGGTTAGCTTTTTTATAAGGCTCCTGCACGCGCTTGACATTATCAACGATATCCTGAGCGCCTACCCAGTCCTCATCCACAGCGGTAGTATCACCGATAAGACCCAGCACAGTAGAGCCGACGCCATGCCATGTATTGACAGTCACGTCATACTGCTCCTCAAGAGCCGCCTTAAAAAGTATCAGCTGTTCTTTAGTAGTTCCGTCTTTAAGTACAATTATCATAGATTATTCCTCCTCATTACCCTGATAAAAAACGCAAGGCTCACTTCACACCCTGCAAGCCTCATCTGTTTCATTATCAACACACCAATAATACCATCTTTCTCTCCCCCTTGTCAACCTTGTCAACCACCGCCGGCAGCGTCGACGCTGCACCCAAAATCGCGGGGGCAGTTTCGGACAAAGCGTTACTTTCGTTCCCGCGTGTTATAGTTGAAT
>ONNU01000218.1 GCA_900319255.1 uncultured Eubacteriales bacterium | reverse complement strand
AGATTTGAGCTTGCTATAAAGGCATTCGCTCCTGATATGAAGATCATCGCTCCCTGGAGAGAGTGGGATCTCAAATCAAGAGACGAGGAGATCGCTTACGCAGAGGCACATAACATTCCTCTGAAGATCACAAGAGAAACAAATTATTCAAAGGATAAGAATATCTGGCACATTTCACATGAGGGTCTTGACCTTGAGGATCCTGCAAATGAGCCTATGTATAATAAGGAAGGCTTCCTTGAGCTTGGCGTCAGCCCTGAGCAGGCTCCCGATAAGCCCACTTATGTTACTATTTCCTTTGATAAGGGCGTACCGGTTGCTATCGACGGCGAAAAGATGGACAGCGTAGAGCTTGTAAAGAAGCTCAATAAGCTGGGCGGCGAAAACGGCATCGGTATCGTTGACCTGGTTGAGAACAGACTCGTAGGCATGAAGTCAAGGGGCGTTTATGAGACTCCCGGCGGAACCATCCTTTATCATGCACATAACAAGCTTGAGGAGATCACTCTTGACAGAGATACATATCATTTCAAGCAGCAGGTAGGTCTGCGTTTTGCAGAGCTTGTATACTTCGGTCAGTGGTATACACCTCTCAGAAAGGCTCTTTCCGCATTTGTTGATTCAACACAGGAAACTGTTACAGGTGATGTAAAGCTCAAGCTTTACAAGGGCAATATCATTGATGCTGCCGTTACATCACCCTATTCACTTTATGATCCCGATATTGCAACCTTTGATGAGGATGAGGTATACGATCAGAAGGACAGCGCAGGCTTCATCAACCTGTTCGGTCTTCCCATCAAGGTACAGGCTAAAAAGGGTCTTATCAAGGAATAATCTGCGTACAGTGTACAGCGCATAAAGAATTCAATATGTCAGGGCGAATGGTTAATTTAGCTGTCCGCCCTACTTATTGTTTTTTCAGGAAAACGAATATTCCGGTTTTTACACCTGAGTTTTCCGTATTCCCGTATGCTGTGCGGCAATACGGAAGATCTCAGGTCATATATCTGATTTTCAGCGTTATCTCAGAAAAAAGGAGTGCAAAAAAATGAAACTGTGGGCAGGAAGATTTTCAAAGGAAATTGATAAAAAAACCAATGATTTCAATTCCTCCATATCCTTCGACAGCAGGATGTTCAAAGAGGATATCGAGGGCAGCATCGCTCATGCCACTATGATAGGTGAGTGCGGCATTATCGAAAAAAGCGAATCCGAAGCTATCATCAAAGGGCTTGAGGGAATACTTGCCGATATCGAAAGCGGAAAGCTGCAGATCGACCCCAATGCGGAGGATATACATACCTTTATCGAGGGCGAGCTTACCGAAAGACTGGGGCAGACCGGAAAGCGTCTGCATACAGCCCGAAGCCGCAACGATCAGGTAGCGCTTGATATCAGGCTTCATCTGAAAAAGGAAATTACAAATATAAAGGCAATGGTAAAGGAGCTTATCGGCGTTATCTGCAATAAGGCTGAGCAGTACAGCAGCGCAGTAATGCCCGGATATACCCATCTCCAGAGAGCGCAGCCCATTACCTTCGGTCATCATCTCATGGCATACGCTGAAATGCTTCTCAGGGATGTTGACAGACTTGAATGTGCATACAGACATACAGACAGCAATCCCTTAGGCAGCGGCGCTCTTGCTACTACCACTTATCCCATAGACAGAATGATAACAACAAGACTGTTAGGCTTTGAAAATGTGTGCCAGAACAGCCTTGACGGTGTATCGGACAGAGATTTCTGCATGGAGCTTGCAGCTGCGCTTTCCATAATAATGGTGCATCTTTCAAGATTTTCGGAAGAGATCATTATGTGGTGCAGCTGGGAATTCAAATTCGTAGAGCTTGACGATGCATTTTCCACCGGCTCCAGCATCATGCCCCAGAAGAAAAACCCTGATATCGCAGAGCTTGTCAGAGGAAAATCCGGCAGAGTTTTCGGCGATCTCATGACGCTTCTTACAGTAATGAAGGGCATAGCGCTGGCTTACAACAAGGATATGCAGGAGGATAAAGAAGCGATCTTTGACGCAGTAGATACCGTAAAGATGTGTCTTACAGCCTTCACTCCCATGATCGACACAATGAAGGTCATCCCCGAAAATATGCGGAAAGCAGCAGCCAACGGCTTTATCAACGCTACTGACTGCGCTGATTACCTTGTCAAAAAGGGACTTCCCTTCCGTGACGCATATAAGGCAACAGGAACTCTGGTTGCGCTTTGCATTGAGAAAAAGACCACTCTCGAGGAGCTTCCCATCGAGGAATACAAAAAGATCTGCGAGACCTTTGACGAGGGTGTGTATGAAGCGATATCCCTTGAAAACTGCGTAAACGGCAGAAAGGCTCTCGGCGGTCCTGCAAGCGAAAATGTCAGGGCGCAGGCAGAGCGTGTCAGAAATATTATTAGCTGACAGATAATAGCTTATAGTTCAGAGAAAACCCCTCCACCGCTCACCGCAGGGGAGCTGAGGGGTTGATCGTCAAAGAAAAAGAGGTAAGGGAAAATGAAAATAAAAGCAGGAATTATCGGTGCAACCGGATATGCAGGGGCAGAGCTTGTGCGTATACTGCTCACACATCCGGAGGCTGAGATCGCAGCCATCAGCTCAGTAAGCTTTGAGGGAAAGAAGCTCAGCGAGGTCTATCCCTCATATAAAAGCCTTTGCGATATGGAATGTAAGACACAGGACGAGGTAGTTGAAAAGAGCGACGTTATCTTTGCGGCGCTTCCTCACGGACTTTCACAGGAGCTTGCAGCGCAGTGTGATAAGGCAGGAAAAGCCTTTATTGATCTTGGCGCAGATTTCAGACTTGAAAGCGAGGATGAATATAAGGAGTGGTACGGATGCGAATTTCTTGACCATGACCTTCATAAGCGTTCTGTATACGGTCTGCCGGAGCTTTTCAGAGAGAATATCAAGGGCAAAAGGATCATCGCAAATCCCGGCTGCTATACAACAGGCGCACCTCTTGCCCTGGCTCCCGCTGTAAAGTCAGGGCTTGTCAGCACAGAGGGGATTATCGTTGATTCAAAATCAGGCGTTACCGGCGCTGGAAGAAAGCCTAATCAGGGCAATCACTACCCCGAGCTGAACGAAGGCTTCCATGCATACAAGGTGGCAAATCACAGACATACTCCGGAGATCGAGCAGACCCTTTCAAAGCTTTCCGGCAGGGATGTTACAATAACATTTGTACCGCATCTTCTTCCGGTGAACAGAGGCATCATCTCCACCTGCTATGCAAGAATAAAGGACGGCGTGACCTTCGAGCAGATCAGAGAGGAATATGAGAATTTCTACAAGGACGAATTCTTTGTAAGACTTCTTCCGGACGGCGCAAATGCTGATATACATAATATCAAATATTCAAACTTCTGTGATGTTTCCCTGCACCATGACAAGCGCACAAATACACTTGTTGCTATCTCTGCGATAGATAATATGGTAAAGGGTGCAGCAGGTCAGGCAGTGCAGAATATGAATATTATTTTCGGACTGGATGAAAAAACAGGTCTTGTCATAGTGCCGCCGGCATTCTGATAAGAAAATCACAGAGTGGAAAGCTCTGATATCAGGAGGGAACAGGATTGAATTATAAGAATATAGAAGGATCAGTTACAGCAGCAAAGGGCTTCAAGGCTTCCGGCGTACACTGCGGTATCAGAAAGAATAAATCAAAGCGTGACCTTGGACTTATTTACTGCGAAACAAAATGTACAGCCGCAGCAGTTTATACAACAAACCTTGTTCAAAGCTCACCCATAACCATATGCAGAAAGAATCTTGCAAACGGTTATGCGCAGGCAGTTATTGCAAACAGCGGCAATGCAAATACCTGTAATGCAGACGGCGATATGAAGGCGCAGCAGATGTGCGAGCTTGCTGCAAGGGAGCTGGGCATTGACGCAGATGACGTTATTGTGGCATCCACAGGAGTTATCGGACAGATACTTCCCATCGAGCCTGTTGCAGACAGCATGAAGCAGCTTGTATCTGAGCTTTCAGAAGAAAACGAAGGCGCATCAAACTGCGCCGAAGCTATCATGACCACCGATACTGTAAAGAAAGAGTCAGCTATCGAGACAACCATCGGCGGAAAGACCGTAAAGCTGGGCGGTATCTCAAAGGGCAGCGGTATGATACATCCGAATATGGCAACCATGCTTTGCTTTGTCACAACTGACGCAGCCATTTCCGCAGAGATGATACAGAAGGCTGTAAAGACTGCCGCAGATAACAGCTTCAATATGATAAGCATTGACGGAGATACTTCAACAAACGATATGCTTTCAGTAATGGCATCGGGACTTGCAGGAAATGAAAAGATCACCTGCGAGGGCGAGGATTATGACGCATTTGTTGAAGCTCTGACAGCGGTATGCAGGGAGCTTTCAAGAAAGATGGCAAAGGACGGCGAGGGAGCAACAAAGCTTCTTGTCTGCAAGGTCAGCGGAGCAAAGACAGAGAAGGATGCAAAGGGCGTTGCAAAATCTGTCATCTGTTCAAGCCTGCTCAAGGCGGCAATGTTCGGCTCGGATGCAAACTGGGGACGCGTACTCTGCGCTATCGGATATTCCGGATGTGATGTTGATGTTCATAAGGTGGATGTATCCTTTGCTTCATCTGCGGGAAAGATAGATGTCTGCAAAAACGGCGCAGGAATTGAATTTTCCGAGGAGCTTGCCAAGGAGATACTTACGGAAAACGAAATAGATATAATCGTGGAGCTTGGCGACGGCGAAAGCAGCGCAGAAGCCTACGGCTGCGATCTTACATATGATTATGTAAAGATCAACGGTGATTACAGAACATAACAGGGAGTTGGATAAAATGCGGAATATTACAGATAAGGACCGCGCAAATATTCTTATACAGGCGCTGCCCTATATCCAGAGATGGGCAGGTCAGACTATCGTTATCAAATACGGCGGAAACGCTATGATAAACGCTGAGCTTAAAGAGGCGGTAATGAGCGATATCGTACTGCTGCAGCTTGTGGGAATAAATGTTGTGCTTGTACACGGCGGCGGTCCTGAGATCAGCCAGATGCTGGGCAAGATCGGCAAGGAAAGCAAATTTGTAAACGGTCTGAGAGTGACCGATGAGGAAACGATAGATGTTGTGCAGATGGTTCTTGCCGGAAAGGTAAACAAATCCCTTGTCCAGCTCCTTGAACAGCACAGCGGCAAGGCTATCGGACTTTGCGGACTTGACGGCAGGATGATAATGGCTGAAAAGGTCATTTCCGCTGATGATCTGGGCTTTGTCGGCGAGATAACAGAGGTCAATACCGGCGTTATCACAGACGCTACAAGGAACGGCTATATCCCGATCATATCCACCATAGCCGGCGGATATAACGGCGCGGTATATAATATCAATGCTGATCTTGCAGCGGCGAGGATAGCAGCCGGGCTTGGCGCAGTAAAGCTTATACTTATGACCGATATAAGGGGACTTCTCAAGGACAGGGATGATGAAAATACCCTTATCCCGGTAGTCAATGTCAGCGAGGTACCTTCACTCAAGCGCGAGGGAATAATCTCCGGCGGCATGATCCCGAAGATCGACTGCTGTGTTGAAGCTGTGCGCAGAGGCGTAAAGCGCGCTCATATCATCGACGGCAGGATACCGCATTCCATACTTATTGAGATGTTCTCCGACGAAGGCATCGGAACCATGTTTTATTGATGGAATTATTAAAGGAATACGCTGCTTATGAAATTTGATGTTTTTGACCTTGCAGCCTGTGTGACCTGCGCAGTTTTCGGAATACTGCTTGCATTTGTTTCTGCCGCCGTCCTGAGATCATCAGGGCGGCGGAAGGCAAGATGTACAAAGACAAAAAGGGCTTTATTGTATGATGTCACAGAACAGTATGATAAGGACAAAGGGCATGAGCTGTATTTTCCTGTGTACGAATATACCGTTGATGACAAAGTGTTTCACATTGTTTCACGCATGGGCACAAACAGCAGGGAACAGGCAAGAACTGTAAATGTTATCTACGATCCCAGGGATCCGCAGTATTCCTATATTGAAGGACAAGGCTCAGGAAAGCTCGGCTTTATTCTTATGGCAGTTGCAGCCCTGCTTCTGGTGAGCGCAGCGATTATGCTGATCTCGATGATAACGGCAATGTAAAACTCCCTGAGCTATGGCAGAGGACGACGGGTTCGCTAAGTTGACCTCTCCGGACCTGGCTGAGAAATCTCTGTCTGATAACAATAGTAAAAGTCATTACTGTTTTGACTTTACTCCATCAGCGATTGTACAATCAAGTTTGCAAAAAAATAGCTAAGTAAAAATTATTTTACGTTCACTATAAAAACTAATAACTATAAATTAATCCCGAGGTGTCAGAAATGAATTTTGAGGATATCAAAAATGATGAACAGCAATATATGATGCATACCTACGGACGTTTCCAGACTGCGATAGTCAGCGGAAAGGGAGCGACTGCAAAGGATGCAGAGGGTAAGGAATATATAGATTTTACCAGCGGAATAGGCGTAAACTGTCTGGGATATTGTGATGAAGGCTGGGTAAAGGCTGTAAGCGCCCAGGCTGCGGCAGTACAGCATATATCGAATCTTTATTATTCTCCCCTCCAGACCGAGGTGTCAAAGAAGCTCTGTGAGCTTACAGGCATGGATAAGGTCTTTCTCTGCAACAGCGGAGCAGAGGCAAATGAATGTGCGATAAAGATCGCAAGAAAATACAGCTTTGATAAATACGGAAAGGGCAGACAGAAAATACTGACCCTTGTAAATTCCTTCCACGGAAGAACAGTGACCACCCTTGCTGCGACCGGTCAGGATGTGTTCCATAATTTCTTTTTCCCGTTTACAGAGGGCTTTGAATATGTTACTGCAAATGATATAAAGGATCTTGAGGCTAAAGCCGGAGATGATGTCTGCGCAGTATTCATCGAGCTTGTGCAGGGAGAGGGCGGTGTAATGCCGCTTTCCCAGGAATTTGTGGATGCTGCTGCAAGGCTTTGCGGTGAGAAGGATATGCTTCTCATGGTGGATGAGGTGCAGACGGGTATTTCCAGAACAGGCACAGTCTATTGCTATGAGCAGTACGGAATAAAGCCCGATGTCATTACATCTGCAAAGGGTCTCGGCGGCGGACTTCCTATAGGAGCATGTATCTGTAATGAAAAGCTGGGTAATGTCATGACACCCGGCACACATGGTACTACCTTCGGAGGAAACCCCGTTGCCTGCGCTGCTGCAAAAGAGGTGCTTTCAAGAGTAACAGCTCCCGGATTCCTTGCAGAGGTATGCAAAAAAGGCGATTATATCAGACAAAAGCTCAGCTCTATGCAGAATGTCAAAGAGGTAAGGGGCAAGGGCATGATGATAGGCATTGTCACAGAAAAGGATAATGCAAAGGAGATCGCAGCAAAATGCGTTGAAAACGGACTGCTTATCCTGACAGCAAAGGATCTTCTGAGACTTCTCCCGCCGCTGAATATCAGCTATGAGGAGATAGATAAGGGACTGGAGATACTTTCCGGTCTGATGGCGGAATAAAAGCAGCGGTAAAAATAGAAACTCTTATCGCCGCACAAGAGTACGGTAAGCGAAAAACAAATTTGTTTTGTATTATTTCAAATCAACTGAATAAAAGACAAGGAGGAACACCAATGAAACATTTACTGAAAATGCTTGATCTCACATCTGAGGAGGTCATTGAGATACTTAATCTTGCTGACCAGCTCAAATATGAGCAGAAGCACGGAATCCCGCATAAGCGTCTGGAGGGCAAATCCCTTGGACTTATCTTTGAAAAGGCATCCACAAGAACAAGAGTATCTTTTGAGGTAGGTATGTACCAGTTAGGAGGTCAGCCCATATTCCTTTCATCAAAGGATATGCAGATCGGCAGAGGAGAGCCTGTACAGGATACCGCAAGAGTGCTTTCACGCTATCTTGACGGCATTATGATCCGTACCTTTGAGCAGAGCGAGGTCGAATCCCTTGCGCAGTACGGCAGCATCCCGATTATCAACGGCCTTACAGATTTCTGCCATCCCTGCCAGATTCTTGCTGACCTTATGACCATACGTGAGTATAAGGGCAAGCTCCAGGGTCTTAAAATGGCATTTATCGGCGACGGTAATAATATGATGAATTCTCT
>ONNU01000220.1 GCA_900319255.1 uncultured Eubacteriales bacterium | reverse complement strand
TTGTAAGTTATGGCAATGCAAGACTTTTTCCTCGCGATTGTAAGATTGCTCTATTGGCTGCATTTTTGTCGGTCTGCGATAGTATTTCCGTTGCCAACAATAATTTTAAACCTGAATCCGTGAAACTCAACGGCAAAACTATAAAAACCACTGTATTCGTGAGTAGTTTATTACATTAACCGGAATTATCATATTTACCAAAATGGTGCATTTTCAGATGAGCTTTAAACACCCTGAATAATACAAACTCTTAGCCGATGGAACCTGGCTTTCTACAGGGGATTAGGAAAGGGGATTGCAAAAGGGGTTGTGAAATAATTACAAGCATTGTCATGCCGATCATCCGCGCGTCAGATAGGAGCCGGAAGCATGGTAAACCAGCCCAAGTAGAGCGAACCGGGGGGGAGATAAGGAAAGGGGATTTCAAAAGGGTAGAACCTTAAGAGGGGGGCGCAAGCCACCCTCTTGTGGTTCTCCCCTTTTGTCGCAGCGGCAAAGCAGAAATACTAATGAACAATGATTCAGAGCATTAATGTGGAACAGCGGATTCCTTTTTCGCCAGCATCTGAGATGTCAGTTTTACGGATTTATGAAGATCTCACATTCAGCTTTAGCTCACATTTTATTGTTACTATAAAAACTAAAAACTATTAAATATAACTGCCTTGCAAAATGGAGACAAATGATGTATAATGTAGAAAATACCCGATAATTTATATCGGTAACGAAGAGGAGAAAGCATTTATGAAATTTTTGAAGGTATTTATTGCGATTCTTTTGCTGGCTGTTGTAGCAGCTGCTATTTCCGGCGTTGTTGTTGATAATATGACATCGTCTGAGATCGAAGGTCAGATCAAGGCTGTTGAGCTTCCCGCAAACACTTCCATTGACGCTTCTATCTCAAGAACAGGAAAGCTTTCCGATCCTAACGGTCCTCTTGAGTTCTATGGCGCAGTCCTTCTTCAGAGCACAAACAACTACGGCTCACTCAAGGCTCATTACAGCTCTAACTCTCCTGAGGGTATCAGCATTCAGGTAGTATCCCTTGCTCAGGCTAAGCAGGAATTCGGCGATAAGTTCCCCGAGGATCTCAGATTCAGCCATCATGACAATGCTCCCGAAAACTATTATATCGCTTATGCATTCGGACTTGGCAAAACCCCCTTCCCCATGCTGGATTATCGTTCATATTTCGGATGATGCATTTTCGTCCCGCCCCGTAAAACGGGCGGGCTTTTTGCTTTTTTCTGAAACGCTCTCCCCTATCCATTTCACCATCACCGCAGACCATAGCTCTCAGCTTCCCACTATCTCGAACTATAAGCTATTATCTATAAACTAAACTATAGTAAAAGTCATTACTGTTTTGGCTTTACTCGATCATCGTCTGTACAATCATGTTTGCAGAATTATAGCACTGCGGAATCAAGAGTTATTCTTTATACCCTGGCTTCTATTGACTGCTGACTTCTTCCAGGGCAGCAGCGAAGCCGCTGTGACAAAAGGGGAAAACTCAAGGGGACACCCCTTGTGGTTTCCACCTTTTGACTCACCAAAGCAGAAATACTAATGAAGTATGTCTCAGGGCATGAAAGTTGAACAACCTATTCCCTTTTCCAGCCAGCAACGGAGATGTCAGATTCACGGATTCAGGTATAATCTAAAAACTAAAAACTGTCCTCACTGGCGGCAAATTTCTCTTGAAAAAATTAGAAATATATATTATACTGTAAGTATGAAGATAATAGTGTTGTAAATTTGCAAATGCCGAAGTTCCTGTTAATAACTCCGCCGGCTTTTCCGGAGAATGCCGGGTATGGAATCGTTTAGTTGCTGCGCTCCGGAGAAATATACAAAGAACGGAGAATGTGTATGTATAAAAATTATTTATTTGATCTTTACGGAACCCTGGTGGATATAAGAACTGATGAATGGTGTGATGAGATATGGGAAAAAATGGCGCTTATCTACACCTTTTCCGGCGCAAGCTATAAGCCCAAGGAGCTTAATGATGCATATGACAGACTTGTGGAGGACGAAAAGGACAGGATCCCCAAGGATAAATATACAACTACTCCCGAGCCGCTGATACAGAATGTATTCAAAAGACTGTATGAGGAAAAGGGCGTAAGCTGTTCCATGGAAATGGCTGAATATACCAGCAAGGTTTTCCGCGCTATCTCAATGATATTCATTCGTCTTTATGACGGTGTCCATGAATTATTTCAGGCTATCCGTGACAACGGCGGAAAGATCTATCTGCTGTCAAATGCCCAGAGAGTCTTTACTGAGCAGGAAATAAGAATGCTTGGTATTTATGATGAGTTTGATTATGTCATGATCTCATCAGATGAGGGCTGCGCTAAGCCTGACCGCAAATTCTATGAATGTATGCTCAACAGATTCAACCTCGACCCCAAGGAAACCATTATGATCGGCAATGACTATATTACCGATATCAAGGGTTCTTATGAAGCAGGACTTGATTCTCTCTATTTACATACTGAGATTTCTCCTGACATCGAGGGCAAGCTTCTTTCTAAATATACCGTTATGAGCGGCAGCCTTATCGAGGCAAGAAAGCTGCTTTTCGGTAAATGATTCTGATGTTATTATTGACAACTTAGTCTGAAAAACGGGACTGCGAAATTATGGCAGTCCCGTTCTTTTTTATGGATGCGGTTAACGACAATCCTGCACAAATCAAAGCCGGTGAATTTTCGTGTTCACCGGCTTTATTCCCTATCCGTCCGTCATTTTCTCGCTTCGCTTTGAAAATGACTGGTTTTTTTGGGGGAGTTATTTATTTTTGGAGCTGATCTGGCGGCTTTTGCCTGTGAGGGGAATAGGTAGTGCGTGGTGCTTTCGCAGGGGGAAGTGTTTTGATCTTGTCCGGCAACGAAGCTGGCGCCCGTTGCCGGCTTCTTTTTTTCCGCCTGCGGCGGTTTTGGGGAATTTCGCACGCTGCAACATGCGAACCTTCACCCCTGTTGTTCCCACTCTTTTTACTGGGCTTTGATAGTCACATTCTGCTTTGCAAGATTCTCCACTACCCTGTCAATTATCTCCTGAACCTCAGCAGATGAAAGTGTTCTTTCATTTGAACCGAATTCAAATCTTACCGTGATCCTATGGATATCCTCAGTATCATAGGTATCAATAACGCTGACATCCCTGAGAAGCTCTCCGCCCTCGCTGTTCCAGCACTTTTTAAGATCGCTGAACATCATCTCCTGCGGGATATCAAGGCTCAGATCATATTCGATAGCCGGATATTTTGAAGGCTCGCAATATTCGATAGCCTTTGTTGCTGTGCCTGCAAGAGCTTCAACGTCTATCTCGGCAAACACTACGCTGCATTTTTTATCTATATTCTTTACAACAGCAGGATGTACTATGCCAATATATCCGATATCTGTTCCGTCAAGTATCACACGGTTATAGTTTACCGGATGCTCATAGCTATGCTGAGGCTCGGCTTTTACAAATTCGAGGCTGCTGTGCTTTATATCAGAAGCTATTGCTGCAAGGATATCCCTTGTTTTGAAATATATATCCTTTACAGCGGTAACGCCCTTGCTGTAAAGTGTGATGCCCAGCATTTTCTTTTCTATGCAGAGGTTGTTTTCGTCCAGACCCTTTACAACTCTGCCTATCTCAAATATACCGAAGCTGTTTGCATAGGATACGTTTGAGCGTACCTGACAAAGCTGGGTCGGGATCATGGAATTGCGCAGGATCTCAATGTTGGGGTTAGTTGCATTTGCAAGGCGTACATTTTCCTCCACCGGTATTCCCAGAGCCTTCTGCTCATCGTTATATACCCACACATAGGAATGAACCTCATGCATACCGAAGCGCTTTACAAGAAGATCCTTGATCTTTTCCTCTTCTGTCTTTACCTCGTCCATTCTTATGGGATAAAGGGGTGAAAGCGCTGTATTAACCTCAAAGTTATCATAGCCGTAGATTCTTGTGATCTCCTCGATGATATCAGCCTTCATTGTGACATCCTTCGTAACACGCCATGAAGGTACGTCCACCTTGAAGTCATCGCCGTTACGCTCAGCTTTGAAGCCAAGTCCGTTAAGGGTTTTTATTATAGTATCGCCGTCGATCTTTATGCCTGTATATCTGTCCACAAATGCCTGGTCAAATTCAAGCGTTACCGGGGGGAATTTCTCTACATATTCATCGGTCAGGGATGAAACCACCTTTACTCCGCTGTCATACTTTTTGAGAAGATACAGGAAGCGTCCGATAGCCGGAACTGTCATCTCCGGGTCAAGGCTCTTTTCATAGCGCATGGATGCGTCTGTTCTGTGTGAAAGCCTTACTGTTGATTTACGGATGCAGGCAGCGTCAAAGTTTGCGGATTCAAGCGCAAGAGTTGTTGTATCCTCCTTGATCTCGCTGTCAAAGCCGCCCATGATGCCGGCAATGGCAACAGGTGTATCGCCGTTGCAGATCATAAGGGTATTTTCGTCAATATTTCTTTCGACCTCGTCAAGTGTTGTGAATCTGAAAGGCTCGGCAAATCTCTTTACCCTGATCTTTTCGACCATTCTTGCATCAAAAGCGTGCATGGGCTGACCCATTTCAAGCATGAGATAGTTTGTAAGGTCAGCAAGGAAATTGATAGCTCTCATTCCGCAGTAATAAAGTCTGATGCGGATATTTACCGGGCTTACGGTACGGCTGATATTCTCCACCTTGATGCTGCTGTAGCGCTTGCAGAGGTTATCCTCGACTTTCAGATCAACGGGCGGAAGCTCTGAATAAACGGTAAGATCATCTGTATCAAGCGCCTTGAGGGGTCTGCCGGCAAGCGCTGCAAACTCTCTTGCGATACCGTAATGACCCCACAGGTCAGGGCGGTTTGTCAGGGATTTATTATCCACCTCGAAGATGATATCCTCAACATCATATACAGTTTTGATATCTGTTCCCACCGGGATATCATCAGTTATCTCCATTATGCCGGAGTTATCGTCAGAAATGCCGATCTCGGATTCACCGCAGCACATACCGTTTGAAGTGTAGCCCGCAAGCTTTCTGGGAGTGATGGTGATATCGCCGATCTTTGCTCCTAACTTTGCAAATGCAGTCTTCATGCCGACTCTTACATTCGGAGCGCCGCAGACAACATCAGTCAGGCTGCCGTCACCGGCATCCACCTTGAGAAGATGGAGCTTCTTTGATTCCGGATGCGGCTCGACCTCTTTTATCTCAGCAACAACGATGCCGCTGATATCGGAGCCTTTGAAAAATATCTCATTTTCCACCTCAGCGGTAGAAAGTGAAAATCTGTGTATAAGGTCAACCTTGTCAAGACCCTCAAGATCCACGAAATCGCAGATCCAATTCATTGATAAAAACATATTTCTGATCCTCCCTTATTCGTCATCCGTAAACTGTGACAGTGATCTGAGACTGCCGCTGTTAAGATCTCTGATATCCTTGACTCCGTATTTCATCATTGCAAGTCTTGTAAGTCCCAGACCAAAAGCGAAGCCTGTATACTCATCCGGATCAATGCCGCCTTCACGGAGAACATTTGGATGGATCATACCGCAGGGGCAAAGCTCAAGCCATCCGCTGTGCTTGCATGAGGGGCAGCCCTCGCCGCCGCAGATAAGACAGCTGATATCAAGCTCAAAGCCCGGCTCCACAAACGGGAAAAAGCCCGGACGCAGACGAACCTTAATATCCTTGCGGAATACCTCAGAAAGCATTGTTTTCATAAAATAGATCAGATTGGAGATGGAGATATTCTTATCCACCATCATGCCCTCCATCTGGAAGAATGTATTTTCGTGACAGGCATCGGTAGCCTCGTTACGGAAGCAGCGTCCCGGGAAAATAGCTTTGATCGGAACGCCCTTTTCCTTCAGAGCGGGACCGTATTTTCTGAGAATAGCATTCTGTGCCGCAGAGGTCTGGGATTTCAGCAGCTGACCGTTTTCAAGATAATATGTATCCTGCATATCTCTTGCGGGATGGTGCTTGGGGATATTAACGGATTCAAAGCATTCATAGTCTGTTACCACTTCCGGATAATCCTCGACGGTAAAGCCCATTGATCTGAAAATGACCTCGCACTGTCTCTGCACAAGGGTTATGGGATGATATGATCCTGCGTCGCCGGAAACGGGTGAGGATATATCAAACCTGGGCATAGCTGAGATCTCCAGCTCGATCTGCTTCTTTTTCAGTTCAGCAGCTCTTTCCTCTATCATTTTTGCTGCTGAGTCCTTGAGCTTATTGACATCTGCGCCGAAAGCCTTTCTCTGTTCAGCAGCAAGAGTTTTCATACCCTTGAGCAAAGAGGTAATGCTACCCTTTTTGCCAAGATAAGAAACTCTGAGCTGGTCGATCGAAGCAAGATCCTTTGCATCTGAAAGCTCTTTTTTGATTTCTTCCTGTAACCTTAAAATTCTTTCATCCACCTTCTGATACCTCCATAGATATTTTTTTAGCTGATAATAAATCAGAAAAGTCAAAATAACGCGCGAAAGCGGCTGCATCCGTCATGTCAGCATCACGGGGAATATGATCTTATCATGTCAAAAAATCCCTGTACGATCCGAAGACCGTACAGGGACGAAAGATCAATTCCGCGGTACCACCCTGATTTCTGCAAAAGCAGACGCTTACAAAGACGATAACGGTGTCAGCCGTCACAGCCTACTGAAAAATTTCAGCCATGCCGCTCAGAAGGGAACTTCACATCGGGGGTTCTTTATCCGTATTTCAGCCAGGTACGGACATCTCTGTTGAAAGCACGACCCGCGCTACTTCCTTCATCCCTGCGTTTACATACATATTGTACCACACCCCGTCCATTTTTTCAACCCCAACCGCCGGCGTGCCGCCGGTGTCATGTTCGCGTTGTAAGTTATGACCATGCAAGGCTTTTTCCTCGCGATTGTAAGATTATTTATTGG
>ONNU01000398.1 GCA_900319255.1 uncultured Eubacteriales bacterium | reverse complement strand
CAGCCCACCTCTTGTGGTTCTCCCCTTTTGTCCGCAGCGGCTTTGCCGCTGCCCTGGAAGAAGCCAGCAAACAATAGAAGTCAGGTTATAAAGAATAAATCCTGAATTCGTTGTTCTACTTTTATGCCCTGAGCCTTACTTCATCGGTGTTGCTGCTTTGGTGAGACAAAAGGTGGAAACCCCTTTCCTTATCCCCCCTCCCCAAGCCTGACTTTTATTAGTAATATATGGTTTGTCGGGTGATTTGCAAAAGAATACTCTTGTTTTTTGTTATTTATTTGTAATAACAGACAAGAAAATTTCCATTCATTAAAAAAACAGAGACGAGCCTTTCCATAAAAAAGCCCGCCTCCGATAAAAAATTTTATCTGTCCCATTATTTTACATTCCCGAATAAAAGCCATCCCGATCATAAATTATTAATTTTTAAGTTTTCAGTTTTCATTTTGTCCGCCAGGGCGCTTCTGGGCGTTATTGTATGTAGATGATCTTTGTTTTGCGGAATGCTGAATAAATGCGGAGAACGCCAAAGCACAGCAGAGTGCCGCTGAAGCTCTGCACAAGCAGTTCCTTCTGGTTAGTAAACATTCCTGCCACTATCAGCACTACCGAATAGACTATATACATCACGCCCTCTATCATTTTCAGCTTCCAGTGCCCGCCGTTTTTCTTTGATTCTATCGAGCGCAGAATAGATATTACTCCCGTGAATGCAAAAAAGCTCAGGAGATAGATCAGGATCGTCAGGTCTGACATTGATGTCATCATAAGGGTGAACAATCCCAGATCAAGCGTTAATATTGATCGTATAAGTATCCTCTTTCCGCCCACCATATGACGCGCCATTTTTACATAATACACCATTTTACGAATGCCGTCAAAGATCAGATACAGACATATGGTGCTGACGATAAGCAGCTGGGGGTAATCGCGGTCGTACATAATAACCAATGCATAAAATATCAGCAGAAGCCCTAACAGTATTTCTTTAAATCTCTGTAGTGAATTCATTTCTTTTTTCCGCCTCCCCTGTAATTTATGAGATGCTTATAGTCTTTCATGCCCTTGAAGCCCTTTGTTTTATAATCTATGGAATATCCTGCAAGCTTACTGCCTGAGGTGAATATCTTGTTTGTAACCATACTTTTCTGCGCAAGGGCTGCCAGTATGAATCTGCCGATAAAGGTCTCGTCCTTATGCTCCTTATCTGCGCTGCGGTATTCATCCTGATATTTTGATATATCAAAGGGCTCGATCGTGCTTCCGGACAGACTTTCTCCGAATTTCTTCCAGTCTTCCGAGGAATCCGCCTGTCTTTTTGCAATGATATTTCTGATAGTTTCCTCATGCGGGGCTACGCTTTCCGTATCGTAATTTCCGCAGGAAAACTCCTTATCTGCGCTGCGCAGGCATTTCATGGCATATACCATCTGACAGAAGGCGTGCCAGTAGTCCGAGGGGTTATCCTTGATGATCTCCTCGTACTGTCCCCATGCGGGCAGATATTTATATCGGATAAAGCTATAGTCAGGCAGATGACCTGCTCTGCCGTGTCCCAGGTTCATTATCGAATTTTCGCTGTCAGAATAAAGACTGCTGGTATATATACTGTTTTCCAGATCATCGGGCTGTGTGGCGCTATGGCGGAAGGTCAGCTCCTTTTCGATATAGCTTTCCCCATCCCCCTTTGCATCTCCTTCTCTATTTGGAATCAGCTCGTAGAAATAGTAATTCGTGTTATTTATAACAAGTGATGGTGTACCCGCAAAATGCTGATGCGCCCATGTATCAGCGAGAACGTGCATAGCAAGTCCTGTCGCCTGCATTCCCTTATCACGGGCAAGGCTGACGGTTTCCCTGACAAGCTCGCCGTTGGGACCGCAGATCAGGCGGTATTTATTCCGGTATGTCTTACCGCAGGCGCATGGCGGTTCTGCTTTCAGATCCTTTGGCAGGAAATGAAAGGACGACCATATACGCGTGATATCCTGCAAGCCTATAATATCCGTTCTTGTATCCATAAGCTCAAGCTGCAGCTGTGTCGTAGCCGCTGAAAGGGGCGCGTCAAGTCCGGAAAGCAGAGTTCTGCTGCAAAGATCCACAAACTGGTCGCTATAGGCTATATCCAGACAGTCATTATGGGGATAGCCTGCAAGAAATGCTGCGCAGTAGGTAGCATAGTAATGAAAATCCGGATTCATTCTTCACTTCCCTCCTTTGCAGTTCTTTGTTTTTTCAGCTTTCTCAGTTTGATAGCCGAGATCATAAGATCACACATTATCATCAACGAGGTCAGATCTATCACCATAGTGATGACCGAAGATAATGATCCGTCCTGTTTCTGGATAAACAGGTAAATGAACTCGCCGATTATAGCAGCGCTGTTTAAAAATAT
>ONNU01000223.1 GCA_900319255.1 uncultured Eubacteriales bacterium | reverse complement strand
GTCCCGCGGCGGCCGGCGTGCCGCCGGTGTCAAAATCGCGGGACAGGTCTGACAAAGCGTTGCTTTCGCTCTCGCGTATTATACCTGGATGGAATGGGGAAACAAAAATCCCCAAAGCCAGCTCATTATCAAAGTCCCAGAAATATTTTACACCAACAGTGGTTAGCTAAGCAAGCAAGTCACCTTTGAAAGTGGAGGGGTTATACTATTCTCTATTCGTTATTCTCTGAGCCGCCACCGGCGGCGCTTAACCCCTCCACCACACGCTGCGCGTGCGGTCCCCCTCCCCTTATCAGGGGAGGATTTTGGGTTCATAAGCTGCGTAAAAGGGAGAGTTCTGAGCGTAAGCAAAGCGGAGAGAGTTCATAATATTTATTATTTATTTTTTTCTTCCGTCTCCCCTGGCAAGGGTAGGTGGCACGGCGAAGCCATGACGGAGGGGTGATATCTGTAAGCTTTAGTTTTAGTGCAGTCTGAATTCCTAATTCAATTCCAGATTCAAATAAATTCCTCATTCCTAATTCCTAATTCAATATAATTCCTAATTCAATATAATTCCAAATTTTTCTAAATTTCCACAGAAGCGCAGGTTTTGCCTTTGTTGTCGCGGGTTATGACTATGCGCTTGGATATCATTTCCTTGAGCCTTCCCACATGGGAGATTATTCCGATCAGACATTCTCCTGTGCTGAGGGCGGTCAGGGCGTCTACGGCTTTTTCAAGGGACTTTTCATCAAGCGAGCCGAAGCCCTCGTCTATGAACATGGTCTCAAGCCTGATGCCGCCTGAGGAGGAGCGTATCTCGTCCGATAAGCCCAGTGACAGCGCCAGGGCTGCCATAAAGGATTCGCCGCCGGAAAGGGTGCTTACTCTGCGCTGCTTTCCGCTGTCACGGTCGATGATATCAAGCTCCAGTCCGGAATTAACACGCTTGTCCTCATAGCTTTCGCTGCGTACAAGCTGATATCTTCCGTCACTCATGGCGATCATGCGGTTGTTGGCAAGTATCAGTATCCTGTCAAAATATTCGCTCAGCACATAGGAATCAAGCTTCAGCCTTTCTCTGCCGGGAAGTCCTCCGCTTGCGGTATTATACAGATCCTCGCAGCTTCTCAGATGCGCGCAGGCTGCCGCATAGGCTTCCCTGTTCCGGTCTATCACCTTACGGGCATTTTCATTTCCCCGCATACGGGCTGCAATAGCTTTCACCGATGCATTGATATTTTCACGCTCTTCGGAAAGCCCCCTCTGCTGTCTGCTCAGCTGTTCAAGATCTGCCGCTGTGTTTTCGCTTATCTGCTTTTCAAGAAGCTCACATGCTGATCTGATCCTTGCTTCGGCTGTGACATTTGCGTCATACTGATCTCTTGCTTTTTCATAAGCTGCGTTTATGGCTTCGGCGCCGGAGGTAAGCTGCGCGATCCTTGCTGATGCTTCCCTTGCTGATGCGAACTGCAGCCTGCTTCTGCCCTCTGCAAGCTGCTTTTCATTTGAAGCTGCCTGTTCTTTTGCAGCAGCTGATTCTGCGGCAAGCCTTGTCTGACGCTCGGAAAGCTCTTCGCTTTTTTTGCGGCAAAGCTCAAGCTGAGCGGTGTGATCCTTCTTTTCCCTCGCTGCGCTGTCAAGCTGTCTCCTTGCCGCCTGCAGCTTTCTTGCCTTGCTTTCAAGCTCTCCGATCTGCTCATCCGAATAGCTGCGCATTTCCCTGACATTTCCCGCTTCGATATTCTTTCCGAAAAGATCATAGATCAGATCGCTGATATTCTCACAAAGGGCATCCCGCACACCCACTGCGGTCATTGAAGCTTCGGAGGCTTTTCTCATTTTTTCTGCAAGCTCGTCTGCTATTTTTCCTGCCCGGTCTACCTGATCCTTTGCGGGAGCGTTCCCCGTCATTTCTGCCGGATGCGGATGCTCTGTCGAACCGCACACCGGACAGGGCTTGCCGTCCTCAAGAGAGCGGGCAAGTATTCCTGCCTGATCGTCAAGAAACGCATGATTCAGCCTTTCATATTCGCAGCGGGCTTTATCATATTCAAGCCTGCTGCGGGTATAGCTTTCCTGCATCACCCTGCATTTGTCATCCGCCTGCGCAAGTGAGATATATTTATTCTGGAGATTTCTCAGCTGCTTGCCCTTTTCGGTGATCCTGCCAAGTCCCAGCTCCACCTCTGTGCGCTTTTCTTCAATGCCCTCGTACTGTGCAAGCTTTTCTGTCAGGGATTTTATCATTTCCGTATTCTTTGACGCTTCCTTTTCAGCGCTTTCAAGACCTTCACCGGCTCTCTGCGCTTTTTGCCTGATCTGCAACAGTTTTTTTTCAAGCTCCGTCAGCCTTTCGTATTCGGGGAGCTTTTCACGGAGAAGTCCAGCTTCTGTTTTCAGCTTTTCGCCCTCCTTGTTCTTTTCGGCGGCTTCCTTCATCCGGGCTTCATATCCGGGCAGGGCTTCCCTTATCCTTTTCAGCTCCTCCTTATTTCGTTCAAGCTCCCGGCGGTTCTTTTCCCTTGTTTCGGCATTTGCAAAGGCTTTGCTGAGAAGCTCCGAGCTTTTCCGGTTTTCCTCCGACTGCTCCATGCAAAGCTTTTCAGCCTGAATGTCCTCTTTTATTATTTCATCAAGCATCAGGGATATACGGTCAAGTTCTGCTGCTGAAAGATACCCCGTTCTGCTGCGGATATCAAGCTCCTCCTCGCATGAGCTGCCCGGTGCGCAGGATATCAGCCTTACTGCGGTGCTGATCTCGCTTTCGAGACGGTCTCTTTCGGATTTTGCGGCGGTACGGTATTCCCTGAGCTTTTCAGTGAGAAGCCCGTATTTCTTTGTGCCGAAAACGGAATTGAGGATCCTTTCTCTTCCCTCCGTCTTTTCTCTTATCACACTCATGAAATCTCCCTGAGCGATCATTGATATCTTCTTGAAATTCTCCTTGCCCATGCCGACAATATCCATTATCTTTTCGTCGGCATCCTTTTCACGGGTGTAATCTATATTTTCATCATAGCAGCGCAGAAGGAATGAATTTGTATGCTCCTTATGCTTCTGAGGTGCGGCAGGCTCATCCTCCTCCGCTTTTTTTCTTGTTCTTTTCATTTCGTCAAGCTCGTATTTCGGGCTGCGCTTTATAAAGTAGCGTTTTCCGCCGGAAGTGAATTCCAGCTCCACATAGGTCTCGATGCTGTCCGGAGCTTTTTTATTCCTGAGCATTTTTGCGTTCCTGTCGCCGCCGCTTACCGTTTCTCCGTAAAGGGCATAGCATATAGCCTCGAATATCGTGCTTTTTCCTGCGCCTGTATCTCCTGTTACAAGATACAGACCGCTGCCGTCAAATACGCTCAGATCTATCTCCGTGCGCTCAAGATAAGGTCCGAAGGCTGACATTGCAAGCTTTTCCGGTTTCATACTGCGTCACCGTCCTCTCCCCATATTTCTTTTATCGCAGCCCGCAGTATCTTTTCCTGCGCTTCATCCGGCTGCTCTCCGTCATGCATCTTCTGATAGAATTCATCGAATATCTCATAGGGCGTTCTTGCCTTATGCTCACCGGGGACTGCGGGGGTAAATATCGAAGCTGTCCTGCCGTTTCCGGTGTAGCTGACACTGAGAAGATTCGGATAGAGCGGACGGAGATACACTGCCGAATCATTGATATAATCGCTGTCGGTGAGCACTGCGTATACAAAATCCTCCGTCACAACGCCATTTTCATTTGTTTTCATATTCATAAGCTCGTCAAAGCTTCCCGTGAGCTTTATCATATCATGCATTGGTACGACAGGCACAGTATGTATCGACATCCGGCAGGGCTTTCCCGGCTTCTCCTTTTCAAAAAGCTCGATCACTGTATAGGACTTTTCGCTGCCTATCTCCGAAGCCGAATATTTCAGCGGCGTTCCGCAATAACGCAGGCGTTCGCTGCCCATATTCTGAGCCCGGTGTATATGTCCGAGAGCCGAATAATCAAAGGGCGCATATGCTTCGGCGCTGATGCTGTCTATACCGCCCACAGCCGTTTCCGATTCTGAAAAAGCTGCGCCTGTCACAAACTGGTGAGAAAGCAGCACATTTCTCCTTGAAGCGTCCAGCTCCATTCTTTCCACGACATACGAAAAAGCCTTTGTATAATCCCTGAAATCCGTTCCGTACACACGGTTGACATCAGAAATGCGGATAAAGGGCAGGCTATAGAAAGCTACCTCACCGTAATCATCTCTGAGCACTACAGGAGAAAGCTCTCCGTCAAATATGCTTTTGATATAAAGCCCGCTTTTCTTCATACGCTCAGCGCCGAAGGAAAGACGTTCCGGGCTGTCATGGTTACCGCTGATGAGAAGAACGGTGAGGCCGTCTATCTCAAGAGAATTAAGAAATTCATCCAGCAGCATCACAGCCTCCAGCGGAGGTGTAGTCTTATCATAAACATCACCGGAGATCAGCACTGCGTCAGGCTTTTCTCTTTTCACATCCTCAACGATCCTTTCGAGGATATAGCGCTGTTCATCAAGCATAGAATAGTCATTGACCTTTTTACCAATATGCAGGTCAGACAAATGAATAAGCTTCAAGATGGTTCATCCTTTCTTTTTTATTACTTTAATCCGTAAAGCTGATATTTCTGTTTAGGGCGGAAAAGGTCAACCGTTGTTCAACTTTAATGCCCTGAGTTATGCTTTATTAGTATTTCTACTTTGGTGAGTCAAAAGGTGGAAACCACAAGTGGGTTCCCCCCTTGAGTTTTCCCACTTTTGCAATCCCCTTTCCTTAATCCCCCTGAGCAAGCCGGACTTTAATGACTAAGAGCTGGTATTGAACGGAGCGTAACATAAAACTT
>ONNU01000225.1 GCA_900319255.1 uncultured Eubacteriales bacterium | reverse complement strand
TTGGGGTGTTTCGCACGCTGCGGCGTGCGACCAGGGGCGCCGCCCCTGGACCCTGCAGCCTTTGTAAAGGCTGGCGAAACTTTTGCAATTGGCTTCTTTCAGAAATCAAAGATCTCCTTCATCGCCTTCTGCGGCGCTTCATCCTCCCCTATTCTCACCGCTATATGCGGTACTCCCGTCATCGTCAGATTAGCTCTTCTTCCCAGCGACCCTATATGCTCCATCAATATCGCCGCTCCCTCACATCTTATCTCTGTAAAATATATCAGTATATGATCGTCCCTCTGTCTTACAGCGCTCACACCCAGCTGCTTTGCCCTGCTTCTCACAAGCGCTACGTTTATAAGCTCCTGCGCCTGTATCGGGACATCTCCGAAGCGGTCTATCATTTCATCAATAACGTCCTCAGCATCACTGCTGCTGCGTATATCTGCAATACGGCGGTACATTTCAAGGCGATGGCTGAGATTCGTGATATAGCTTTCCGGAAGATGCGCATTGACCTGTATATCTATAACGCAATCCCTGTCCACATTCTCCGGCTTTTCGCCCTTTGCCTCGCTGACAGCCTGACCCAGAAGCTTCATATACATATCGTAGCCCACATCAGTCATATGTCCGTGCTGCATTGCTCCGAACATATCGCCTGCGCCTCTTATTTCAAGATCTCGCATTGCTATTTTGAAGCCCGAGCCGAATTCTGTAAATTCTCTTATTGCTTCAAGGCGTTTCTGGGATATCTCCCTCAGCACCTTATCACGTTCAAAGGTAAAATATGCATATGCTCTTCTATTGGAACGTCCTACGCGTCCTCTGAGCTGGTGCAGCTGTGAAAGACCCATTCTGTCGGCGTTTTCGATTATCAGTGTATTTGCATTCGGGATATCAACGCCGGTCTCGATAATAGTTGTGCTGACAAGGACATTGATCTCCTGTTCAAGCATTTTCCGCCAGACCTCAGACAGCTCAGCTTCATTCATTTTGCCGTGTCCGAAGCCCACCTTTGCCTCCGGTATCGCCTTTGCAATATCCGAAGCCTTGCTTTCGATACCCTCGACCCGGTTATACAGATAAAACACCTGTCCGCCTCTTTTCAGCTCTCTGCGTATTGCCTCATTCAGCACAGCCTCATCATATTCAAGAACATAGGACTGCACCGGATGTCTGTCCTGGGGCGCTTCCTCAAGGGTTGACATATCCCTTATCCCGGACATTGCCATATTGAGGGTTCTCGGGATAGGTGTTGCAGAAAGAGTAAGGATATCCACGTTTTTATACAGTGCCTTGAAATTCTCCTTCTGTTCCACGCCGAATCTCTGTTCCTCGTCAATAATGACCAGTCCGATATCACGGAATTTCAGATCCTTGCGTATAAGGCTATGTGTGCCTACGACGATATCAACATCTCCGCGCTCAAGCTTTTTCATTATCTGCGCCTTCTGGGACGCATTGCGGAAGCGTGACAGAAGCTCTATGGTTATGGGATAGCCCTCGAAGCGGCGCAGTATGGTCTGGTAATGCTGCCATGCAAGTATAGTCGTCGGGCAGAGCAAAGCGCACTGCTTGCCGTCCGTAACGCATTTGAACGCAGCCCGCAGAGCCACCTCTGTTTTTCCGAAGCCTACATCTCCGCACAGCAGTCTGTCCATAGGCACGGAATTTTCCATATCCTTTTTTATTTCGTCTATACACCTGAGCTGGTCGTCAGTTTCCTCATATTCAAACTTACTTTCAAAGTCATGCTGCCATTCATTATCGGCAGGAAAAGCGTAGCCCTTTACCTTCATACGCTCAGCGTACATTTTTATCATTTTATCAGCGATATCCTTTACCGCCTTACGCACTCTTGACTTTGACCTCTGCCATTCCGTACCGCCGAGCTTACTCAGCCGGACGGTGGAATCCTCCTTCGGTCCTATATATTTTGATATCATATCAAGCTGGGTGACAGGAACATACAGGCTGTCATCCCTTGCGTATTTTATGATGATATAATCCTTTACAACGCCGTGTATCTCCTTTTTCTGCACGCCCTGAAACAGTCCTATGCCATGATTTGCATGAACCACATAATCTCCGGGGGTAAGCTCGGCAAGGCTGAACACCGCATTTCTTTTTCTGCGTTTTTTTCTGCGCAGTCTGTCTGCTGCGGAGGACTGTGAAGCGTGGGTATGAGCGATAAGGCAGAAATGCGCCGACGGATATTCAAGGCTTGCGCTCAGACTGCCCGGAGTGATATATATTCCCTCGCCCGGCAGCTCGCTGTCATCCTTGAGAAGCTGCGCCGGCACTCCGTTTTTCAGAAGATCGGAATACACATTATCCGCATTTTTTTCCGTGCCGGAAAGAATAATTATCGTCCTGCTTGATACCCGCAGGCTTTCAAGCTCCTCGCACAGAACGCTTATAGAGCCGCTCCACAATGCAAGCTGCTTTGCTGTGAAATTGACCAGCTCTCTCAGCGGCAGTTCGCAGCTGCCCCTTGTGAAATTATCAAGAAATACTGTATCCCGCTGTGTCAGCGCAGAAAGGTGGTCGTCCCATTCAAAGGAGAATTTATCCATTCCCCTTACCAGCACGCCCTCTTTTTTATAATCCGCAAGATCCTCACTCCAGCGCAGCTGCATTGCATATACTCTGTCCTTGAGTGCAGGCTGCTCGGAAACGAAGATCAGTTCATTTTCCGTGAAATAATCATAAAGGCAGGCAGGCTGGCTATAGATCAGGCTATAATATTTATCAATACAGCTGAGTCTGCCGCCGTCCCTGATCTTTTCTGCTTCGGCGGTCATTATCTTTCTTGCCTCAGGCGCATTTGAGCCTCTCAGCGATGAAGCCTTTTTCATTATCTTATCCGCAAGGGCAGAGCTGTCATTGAACAGAAGCTCGCTTGACGGAGTAAGTGTAAAGCCCTCGATACGCTGGGTACGTCTTTGGGTTTCTATTTCAAATTCGCTGATAGTATCTATTTCATCGCCCCAGAATTCAATACGGTAGGGCTTTTGAGCAGAGGGCATAAAAAAATCAAGAATACCGCCTCTGATACAGAACTGACCGCTGCCCTCCACCTGCTCTGCTCTGACATAGCCGCAGGTAAGCAGTATTCCCGCCAGTGTTTCCGGCGATATCTCATCTCCCTCCCTGACAGAAGCCGAGCAATCCTTCAGCGCCTCCGGGGGGACGGTATACTGCAGCGCCGCATCCGCGCAAGCCACAAGAGCGTCACATTCTCCGTTCATAAAGGAAAACAGCGCTCCTATCCTTTGATGCATAAATTCTCCGGACACGCCCTCTATCTCACGGAAGGTCATATCTCTTGAAGGGTAATATTTTGTTTTTAGCCCCATAGCCTCAAGATCCGAGCAAAGCCTTGATGCCTCCGCCTCATCTCCGGCAAGCACCAGCGCCCTGCGCTTTTGTCTTGAGCACATGGTATAGATCAGATGCGCCTTATGTATCGCTGTCAGACCTGTTGCCATAACGGGGGTTCTGCCGTTTGCCACAGCCTTTTCCAAAGTTCTGTACTCTTCCATTCCGAAGAGAATATCCCTTAAAAATTTCATATATCCTCCTGATAAACTCCACCGGGGAGCCGTCAGCTGTTGAAAAGATTCATTGCCTTATCGGTTTCTCCGCTTATCATAAGCTCAACGGCAGTACAGGCATTTTCTGCTGTTTTGCTGAGGGTCTTATATTCATCCTCGCTGAAACGCGAAAGCACCCAGTCTGCAAGCTGCCATTTTTCCGGCTTATGACCCACGCCCATTTTTATTCTGGGGAACTGATCGCTGCCGGAGAGATAGATAATATTCTTTATACCGTTATGACCGCCGTCGCTGCCCTTTCTGCGAATACGCATTTTTCCCACATCAAGGGAGATATCATCAAAAATAACAATGACATTTTCCGGCTTGACCTTATAGAAATTCATAGCCTCCACAACCGCAAGACCCGAATTATTCATATATGTAGAGGGCTTCATCAGAAGCACCTTTTTATCCCCGATAGTACAGGTAGTCACCAGGGATTTATATTTTATCCTGTCTATCCTCACTCCCAGCTTATCCGCAAGAGCATCAACTGTGATAAAGCCTGCATTATGGCGGGTATTTTCATATTTAGTCCCGCTGTTGCCCAGACCGACAACGATATATTCCACGCTTGACGAAAGCGCTTCCTTTTTCCTGAAAAACATAATCAAGACCCCTTTCCCGATCATCACCGGATCCCCGGCTTTCTTTCCGACCCCGGCGCACAGACCCTTTCCCCTGCGCCGGCTCACATTATATAGTGTATTCTTTTCACTTACCCATCGTCGAAAAGCCCCGGGCTGACCCCGTTGTTTATATATTATACCCCACCCCCACAGGCTTGTCAACCGCCGGCGCCGGCGTGCCGCCGGTGTCAAGATCGCGTTGTAAGTTATGACCATGCAAGGCTTTTTCCTCGCGATTGTAAGATTATTTATTGGCGGCATTTTTTGTCGGTCTGCGATAG
>ONNU01000348.1 GCA_900319255.1 uncultured Eubacteriales bacterium | reverse complement strand
GGGATTTCAAAAGGGGAGACCGGCGTGCCGCCGGAGTCACACTTGTCTTAACGTATGTTGTTGAAATGCTGAACATTCCCAATCAGCCTTTGGAAATTTTTTGTTTCCTCTTGCCAACCAAGTATAACACGCGAGAGCGAAAGTAAAGCTTTGTCAGACCTGCCCCGCGATTTTGGATGCAGCGTCGACGATGCCGGCGGCGGTATACTGGAAAATTAAGAAAAAATATGTTATACTTGATTTGAAATTATAATTACCGGAGGAACAAGATGAAACTGACTGAAATACTTTCCGCTCTTCCAACCCCCTGCTACGTTATCGAGGAGTGTTCCCTTGTGGATAACCTTGAAACGCTGTGGGAGGTGGAACAAAAAACCGGCTGCCATGTCCTGCTGGCACAAAAGGCTTTTTCAAATTATAAAACCTATCCCCTCATTTCTGAATATATCAGCGGCACAACTGCAAGCGGTCTGTTTGAAGCAAAGCTTGCCCATGAGGAAATGCCCGGCGCAATGAATCATGTTTTTTCGCCTGCATATAAGGACGATGAGATTGACGAGCTTCTTACGATCTGCGACCATATCGTTTTCAATTCATTCTCCCAGTGGAAGCATTTCAGGGAAAAGGCACTCAGATACCCTGACGTTTCCTTCGGGCTGAGAATAAACCCGGAATACAGCGAGATCGAAACGGATATCTATAATCCCTGCTTTGAAAATTCCCGCCTTGGAATAACCCTTTCAGCTTTTGAGAAAAATGAAAAGGAGCTTGAGGGTATCAGCGGGCTTCATTTCCATACAATGTGCGAACAGGGCGCGGATACTCTTGAACGTACCCTCGCGGTGGTTGAGGAAAAATTCGGGAAATATCTTTATAATATGAAATGGATTAATTTCGGCGGAGGTCATCATATCACAAAGCCTGATTATGACGTTGAGAAGCTGGTCACACTTATCAATAGAATAAAGGGAAAATATGATCTTGAGGTCTATATCGAGCCGGGTGAGGCTGTTGCAATAGATGCAGGATATCTTGTATGCACAGTTCTTGATATCACAAAAAACGGCATGGATATCGCAATAGTCGATACCTCTGCCGCCTGTCATATGCCTGATGTGCTGGAAATGCCCTACAGACCGTTTATTATCGGCTCCGGCAATGGGGGAGAAAAGCCGTATACCTATCGTCTCGGAGGTCCTACCTGCCTTGCGGGGGATGTCATCGGGGATTATTCCTTCGATAAGCCCCTGTCGGTGGGGGACAGACTGATCTTTACCGATATGGCAATGTATACCACGGTCAAGAATAATACCTTCAACGGTATGCCTCTGCCGTCGATATATATACTCCACAGAGATGAAAGCGTTGAGCTTGTCAGGAAATTCGGATATGAGGATTTCAAATCAAGACTATAAGCTGTAATTATATGCAATAACAGATACACTACCGGTATAGCGCATAGCCTGACCGGATAACAGAAAAGATAAAGATAAAGGAAAGAAAAAATAATATGATAGATAATTTCATCACCGTAGGCACACAGGTGCTGGAGCTTTTTATTCTGATCGCTCTGGGATATCTGTGCGGCAAAACAAAAATGCTCAACGAAAGCGCTGTCAAGGCTGTAACGGATATTGTCCTGTATATAGTCTGTCCCTGCGTTATCGTGCAGAATTTTATCAGGAGCTATGACCCCGCAATGCTGGGCGGTCTGCTTACAGCGGCAGGAGCTGCGCTGGTCATACACATTCTGTCCATCGTTATCGCAATGCTCGTCTTTCACGATAAGATACCAGAAAAAAAACGTGTATACCGCTTTGCAGTGATATTTTCAAACTGCGGATATATGTCCCTGCCCATGCAGCAGGCTATTCTCGGAGCGGACGGCGTGTTCTTCGGGGCAGTTTATATCGTTATCTTCAATGTTGTGATGTGGACGTTCGGAGTCTGGCTTTCAAGCGGAAGCAAGGACGGCGTTTCTGCAAAGAAGATACTTCTCAATCCCTGCATAATCGGTATGGTCGTGGGCGTTGTGATCTTTCTGACTTCATGTCCCGTGCCGGATATCATAGCAAAGCCCATAGGCTTTATGGCAGCGCTGAATACCCCTCTGCCGATGATGATAGTGGGCTATTACCTTTCCAAAGCAAGGATATCAGATGCTTTCAGGGACGGCAAGGGCTTTATCTGCGTATTGTTCAGGCTGATAGTTATTCCCCTGCTTGCATTCGGCGGAATGATGCTGTGCGGCATCAGGGGAAAGGTGCTGATAACCTGCGTGATAGCCGCATCAGCGCCGGCAGCGGCAGCTACAACGATGTTTGCCGCAAAGTTCTGCAATGATGCAAAGCTGTCAGTAAATCTTGTTACCCTTTCAACCCTGCTTTCAGTAATAACCATGCCGCTGATAGTAGGCTTTGCCCAGACCGTGGGAGTATAGATATTAGTTTATACCTGAATCCGTGAAACTCAATGGCAAAAATAAAAAAACTACTGTTTTTATGAGTGGTTTTATAGCTAAGAAAAAATTCTTTTGTCGTATACTATAAAAAAGGAGGATACTATGGATATTAATGAGATCAAGGCAAGAGCGGAGGAGCTTCGCTCGCAGATAATTTATCATAATAACAGATATTATAATGAGGATTCGCCGGAAATAAGCGACTATGAATATGATATGCTCCTGAGAGAGCTTGAAAATATCGAGGCGCAGTATCCTCAGCTTATTACGCCTGATTCACCCACACAGCGTGTGGGCGGCGATGCTGCGGCGAAGTTTTCGCCTGTGGAGCATAAGGTTCCGATGGAAAGCCTTCACGATTCCTTTTCCCCGGAGGAGATCAGGGATTTTGAAAAGCGCATCCGTGAAAGCGTTGAAGCGCCGGTTTTTATAGTAGAACCAAAAATTGACGGACTTTCTGTTTCGGCAGAATACCGGGGCGGCGTATTTGTCCGGGGTTCCACAAGAGGCGACGGCAGAGTGGGGGAGGATATCACAGAGAATCTGAAAACCATCCGTTCACTGCCCATGCGCCTGAAAAAGCCTGTGCCGTACCTTGAAGTCAGGGGCGAGGTCTATATGTCGATAAAAAGCTTTGAACAGCTGACCGCCCGTCAGGAGGAAAACGAGGAAAAGACCTTTAAAAACCCCCGCAATGCAGCAGCAGGCTCACTCCGCCAGAAGGATTCAAAAATAACGAAGGAGAGAGAGCTTGATATCTTCGTATTCAATGTACAGCAGATCGAGGGCGAGGAGCTGACTGGGCATAAGCAGTCCCTTGAATATCTAAGAGAGCTTGGCTTTACGGTGCTGCCCTTTTATTATGATTGTAATAACGCTGATGAGGTGCTTGAAAGGATAGACGAGATCGGCAATATGCGGGGAGAGCTTTCCTTCCAGATCGACGGCGCAGTAATAAAGCTGGATAAATTTTCCCAGAGGGATATTCTCGGCAGCACATCAAAATTCCCGAAATGGGCAGAAGCGTATAAATACCCGCCGGAGGAAAAGGAGACCGTGCTTGTTGATGTAGAGGTAAATGTAGGCAGAACGGGAGTTCTTACCCCTACAGGTGTATTTGAGCCAATAACCCTTGCGGGAACAACGGTAAGCAGGGCAACTCTTCATAACAGCGATTTTATAGCAGAAAAGGATATCCGCATCGGCGATACCGTTATTCTGCGCAAGGCGGGGGAGATCATCCCGGAGGTAGTATCGGTGGTCAGCCATAAGGAAGGCTCAGTTCCGTATAAGCTGCCGGAAAAATGCCCCTCCTGCGGCGGACCCGTTAACTATGAAAACGGCGAATCAGCTCTTCGCTGCACAAATACAGAATGTCCCGCCCAGCTTATGCGTCATATGATACATTATGTTTCAAGGGATGCCATGGATATAGACGGACTGGGCGAAAAGGTGCTTCATGCCCTTGTGGAAAACGGTCTTATCCATTCGCCCTTTGATCTGTACCGCCTTACAAGGGAGGATATACTTACCCTTGAGGGCAAAAAGGATAAATCTGCCGATAAGCTTATCGCAGCGATAGAAAAATCAAAAAGCAACGATCTGTACAGACTTATCTTTGGTCTTGGAATCAGACATGTGGGACAGAAGGCGGCAAAGCTGCTTTCCGATCGTTTCCGCACCCTTGACAGCGTAGCTGCGGCATCTCTTGAGGAAATATCATCCATCGAGGGCTTCGGTGATATCATGGCGCAGAGCGTTGCGGATTACTTTGCATCGGAAAAGGCAGGGAAGATCATAGCTGAAATACATGAGCTTGGACTGAATATGGAAAATCAGAGCGAGCCTGTCAGCGAAAGCGCGCCCTTTGCCGGAAAGACCTTTGTTATCACCGGAACGCTTCCGACATATAAGCGCAGCGAAGCTTCTGCGATCATCGAGCGTCTCGGGGGCAAGGTCTCAGGCAGCGTTTCCAAAAAGACAAGCTATGTTCTTGCAGGAGAGGAAGCCGGCAGCAAGCTTACAAAGGCTCAGCAGCTTGGCATCACGATAATAAGCGAAGAGGAATTTATAAAAATGCAAAACGAAGGTGACGCTCAGTAATGTCAAGACCTCAGTTTATAAAAAAGTTTATTCATACCTATGGCATAAAGATCAGGCATCAGGTAATAATGTTTTTGAAATGGTCGCTGATATCCGTGATCACCGGGCTGATCGTGGGAGCGTTTTCCACGCTGTTTGCCTTTATCATGAATATAATGACCGAATACCGCCAGCAGAATGACTATATGCTGTATTTTCTCCCTCTGGGAGGTATCGTTACGGTCTTTCTTTATTCTGCCTTCAATTATAAAAACGACAAGGGAACCAATCTGGTTCTGTCCACCATCCACGCAAAATCAGAGATCCCTCTGAGAATGGCGCCCCTTATTTTCATCACCACCATCATCACTCATGTATTCGGCGGTTCGGCAGGACGTGAAGGCGCAGCTCTGCAGCTGGGCGGAAGCATCGGAAATCAGATCGGACGCACTCTGAAGCTTTCAGAAGCTGACAAAAGAGTGGTAGTCCTCTGCGGTATGAGCGCAGCCTTCAGCGCGCTTTTCGGAACACCTATGGCTGCGGCGATATTTTCCCTTGAGGTAGTCAGCGTAGGCGTAATGTATTATGCGGCGCTTCTTCCTTGCGTATTTTCATCCATTATCGCGACCTGCTTTGCAAAGGTATCGGGCATAAGGGAAACGGATTTTGCCGTTGTTGAATTTCCGGAGCTGAATATCATCAATGCGCTGGAGATCGTACTTCTTGCGGTGATCTGCGCTGTGGTAAGCATACTGTTTATCATTATTCTTCATTCCACAGGGGATCTTTTCAGGAAATATCTGAAAAATCCTTATGTCAGGATAACCCTTGCCGGATGCGCCATTGTTGCGCTTTCGCTTTTGCTTGGCACAAGGGATTATAACGGCGCAGGAATGGATGTCATTGCAAGAGCGGTTAACGGTGAGGCTGTGCCCTATGCATTTGTGCTGAAGATCATTTTCACAGCTATTACTATAGAAGCCGGCTTTCGCGGCGGTGAGATCGTGCCGTCATTTTTCATCGGAGCGACACTCGGGTGTACCTTCGGCAGTCTCATCGGCTTTTCGCCCTCTGTATGTGCGGCGGTAGGACTTATCGCTCTTTTCTGCGGTGTCACCAACTGTCCCATAACCTCGCTGCTCATAAGCTTTGAATTATTCGGAGCGGGGGGAGTACCGTTTTTCCTGATAGCAGTAGCGGTGAGCTATTTCATGTCGGGCTATTACGGTCTGTACAAGGATCAGACCATTGTCTATTCAAAATACAGAGCAAAGTTCCTCAACCGCAAGGCAAAGCAGTGAGCCTGCCGGAAACTATTCTTCTTTTCATTCTCTGAGGTATAGAAAAATACTCTTCATTCAAAATTTTTAAATTCAGACGAAGGGTCAGCGCATTGCAAAAATTGCGCTGACCCTGAATTTTTTGCTGAATATGTGAAACTGATATCAACGTTGCGCACTGATAAAGGAAATACGCTGTTCCGCTTTCATGCGCTGAGGGATACTTCATTAGTATTTCTGCTTTTGTGAGTCAAAAGGTGGAAACCACAAGGGGTGTCCCCCTTGAGTTTTCCCCCTTTTGCAATCCCCTTTCCTTAACCCCTGTAGAAAGCCAGGCTTCATCGGCTAAGAGTTGGTATTTTTGCTTGAAGATGTTTAAAGCCTATCTGAAAATGCGCTTTTTCTGTGAATATGATAATTCCGGTCAATGAATAAAACTACTCATAAACACATTAGTTTTTTATAATTTTACCGTTGAGCTTCACGGATTCAGCTATCTATAAAACCCCCCGGCAGAAGTCTTGCTTTCGCCGGGGGTGAGATTTTTCAGTTTATCAGTATCAAAGTGTCTTTGCGATCTCCTTGAGGTACTCTCTGAAGGGCTTGCCGAGCTTCGGATCGCGAAGCGCGATCTCCACCGTTGCTTCAAGTGTTCCCAATTTGTCACCCATGTCATAGCGCTTTCCGGTGTAATCAACGCCGGTGATGCCTACGTTCTGTGCCAGTGTGCGCATTGCGTCTGTCAGCTGGATCTCTCCGCCTGCGCCGGGGGCTGTGTTGTCAAGAATATCGAAAATATCAGGTGTGAGTACGCATCTGCCGAGTATTGAGTAAAGGGACAGAACCTCTTCCTTTGTCTTTGGCTTTTCTACCATGTCTGTGCAGTTGAAAAGATTATCCTCAAGCGGCTCTACCTTGAGTGAGCTGTATTTGAAGATCTGATCCTCGGGAACGGGCTTGATGCCTACAGCTGCCTTGCCGTATTTTTCATAAGCGCGGATGAGCTGACCGCAGGCTGGATCGTCGCCGATGATAACGTCATCGCCATAGAGAACTGCAAAGGGTTCGTTGCCAACAAAGGAACGAGCGCAGTTTACAGCGTGGCCAAGACCCTTTGTTTCCTTCTGGCGCAGGAAATAGATATTTGCAAGTCTTGAAATAGAAACGACCTCGTCATAAACATCCTCCTTGCCGGATGCAAGAAGTCTGCTTTCAAGCTCAGGAGCGCGGTCGAAATGATCCTCGATGATACCCTTTCCTCTGTTTGTGATGATAAGGATATCGGTAATGCCTGAATTTACAGCCTCCTCAACGATATACTGTATAGCGGGCTTGTCAACGATAGTGAGCATTTCTTTAGGCATTGCTTTTGTTGCGGGAAGAACTCTTGTGCCAAGACCCGCAGCGGGAATGACTGCTTTTGTAACTTTCATGTTAGTTTGCCTCCAGTTTTTTATATTGTAGTAAGCTTTCCTCCTTGCGATCCCAGATACCCGTGCGGTACTGTGCAATGCAGAATAATAATTGATCCAAAGAGGGAAAGCGGTGATTATCAGAATAGGAAATTACATAAAGAAGAACGTCAGACCAATGCTGAGAATGGTCTCACAGGTGATAAGAGTAAAGGCTGCGCCGGGATGGATGCCGCCCTTTCTGATGATCTCCTGATGGATCTGTTCTTCATCGTCCTCAAGGGATTCATCCTTGATACGCTTGATAGTCTTGATAGCCTTTTTATAGTAGCCCTTATTTGCGCAGATTCCGCATACGATCATTATAATAAGGGAGAAAAAGCTCAGTATATAGGGAAGTGACATCAGCAGCATATCCGTACTGGTGCAATTTTCAGAGATCCATCTGAAATACTCCTGATAGGTAGGCGTATGCTCAGGAAATCCGAGAGCATTGTTTGCCTTTTCCCAGAGCGAGCCTGACCACAGAACCATTGAAATAGCCTGCATAGCATTCAGAGCAAGCATAAGAAGAGAGATCAGCAGACCTTTTATATATTGTTTTCTGTAGAAATACCATACTCCGTTGAGCAGAAAGGCTGCGAAATTGAATCTGCCGGTTTTGAACCTTTTGAGCTTTGAAAACACGGGCATATAATACAGCATATTATTACCCACATATTCAGCAAGCTCCTTTGCAGAAACGCCGTCATGATCCTCGTTTTCATCAAATCCGAAAGCGAAGCCCGTACCGTTTGAATAGAAGTTGGCGCTGCCCATCACGGGAGTGACATTTTTAATCTGTTCTTTTATTCTTTCGATATCCTCCTCGTTTTCAGCGGGGGGATTATAGGTATAGTTTGAGTTATTGGTAAGGAATTCCCCGCATTTTTCACAGACGATGGAATCACCGGAATTTTTATGTCCGCAGTTTTTGCAGACCGTGGGATCAGAATCATCCTCATCGGTTCCGGCAGTATTATTTGTGCCGTAGACTGATTTCCAGCTTTTTTTCTCCTTATGAAGCTCAGGGAAAATACACTTGCCTTTTTCAAGGTAGCATTCCCTGTGGTAAGGCGCGCCGCATCTGGGACATACAACGATATCGTCCTCTTCGGTAAAGGCGGCAGAACACACAGGGCAATTTTTATCAAAAAAATCCATTTTATATTTCTCCGGTTAAAAATATGACAGACCGCAGAACAGAAAAATGATACTCCTGCGGTAAAATTGCTGCAACCTGAGCGCAGAAAAGCGGTCAGTACACATACATTTCTACTATTATACTACACAAATGAGAATTTAGCAAGTTTATCACAAAAAATATTCGCCGCCGCCGCCGGCGTGCCGCCGGTGTCATGTTCGCGTTGTAAGTTATTACCATGCAAGGCTTTTTCCTCGCGATTGTAAGATTAT
>ONNU01000226.1 GCA_900319255.1 uncultured Eubacteriales bacterium | reverse complement strand
CCGCCGGTGTCATGTTCGCGTTGTAAGTTATTACCATGCAAGGCTTTTTCCTCGCGATTGTAAGATAATTTATTGGCGGCATTTTTGTCGGTCTGCGATAGTATTTCTGTTGCCAACCATAATTTTACACTAACCAAAATCGCGGGGGCAGGTTTGATAAAGCGTTACTTTCGTTTTCGCGTGTTATAGTCGGGTGGTATCGGGAAATAAAAATTCCCTGAGCCGGCTCCTACGAAAACTCCCGGAAATATTTTACACCAACAAGCGCCACTTGCAACGGAGATGTCAGTTTCACGGATTCAGGTTTATGATAAGCTTATCTGACCGGAGGGCGAAATAGTCAGCGTAGTACTGATGATCTGCTGAATCTGTAAACCGCTGTCACGGGCAAAATATTTATTTGTCGGCAAAGAATTATCGCTTTGTTATAGTTACCAAATATTACTACTATTTTTGCAACAATGCTCCTAAAATATCATATGTTAATCTATATTCATAAAAATGTCATTGACATATCAAAAAAAAAAGTGTATTATTATATAGTACAGATTGTTGTGAGGTGTATAAATGCGGGAATTTTACTACCCTGAAAAATATAAGGAAATCAGCGATGAAAAACTTGTTTGTCTTTGCAGGGAAGGTGTTCAGGATGCATTCACGGCATTATCTGTGCGTTTTATTTTTGTTCTGAGAAAAATTTCGATGGAACTTCAGTCTCCGTCTCTTGAAGCCGATGACCTCTTTCAGGAGGGGCTTATCGGACTTAACAGCGCAGTTTGCAGCTTCAATGAAAATGCCGGCGCTTCCTTCCGGACCTTTGCGGTGAGATGTATACGCAATCGTATGGTGTCTGCTGTCAGGAAAGCCAACAGCTCCGGTAATCTTATCAGCAACAGCGCTTTGCCCCTGAGTGAGCAGACTGATACGCCGTCCTCTTATTATACCGAGCCGGAAAATGCTCTGGCGGCGGGGGAGAGGCTGCGTGAGATACTGAGCAGCATCGAGTCTGAGCTGACCGAGCTTGAAAGGAATGTTCTGTCACTTTATCTTGAGGACAAAAGCTATGAGGAGATTTCAAAATGCCTGGGTATCACAATAAAGGCGTGCGACAATGCCATGCAGAGAGTACGCAGGAAGCTGAGATCGCTGAATGATATGCCCATGTAGCTTATATCAGGAGAGCGTTGACATTTAGTATCAAAGGTGGCGGTGCAATTCCGTCCGAGGGCGAAAATTATTAATACCAAAGCGAGGTAAAAGAAATGTACGAGGATAAGACTTTAGTTTGCAAGGAATGCGGACAGGAATTCGTTTTCACAGCCGGTGAGCAGGAATTTTACGCTGAAAAGGGTTTTGAGAATGAGCCGCAGAGATGCAAGGCTTGCCGCAATGCAAGAAAGAACGCACAGCGTCCCGAGCGTGAAATGTTCACTGGTATCTGCGCATCATGCGGTAAGGAAGCAAGAGTTCCCTTCAAGCCGCGCGAGGATCGCCCTGTATACTGCAGCGAGTGCTTCGCAAAGATGAAAGAGGAGCAGGAATAATATCCGCCTTATATTTTGCAGATAGGAGCGTTTCGGGAGACCGGAGCGCTCTTTTTCGCAAAAATGTAATATATATGGGATAGATAGGAATTAGTTGCTGCAAATAATCAGACGGAGGTGGAAGAAATGACCCTGACAGTTGAAGAGGTGACAAAGGAGCTGAACAGTATAACGATCGTTCGCGGCAAGACAGAGATAGGAGCTTTCATGGGAAGGTGGATGTCAAGAGAGATCAATCCTGAAAAGGGAAAGAAATACAGCTGTGAATTATCCCTTCCGGATCTGCGCGCCAGCGATATGAGGGTACTGCCCTACGGCAACAAAACGCCCGTTTATACTGATATTGATATTGACAACAGAGTTGTTTTCAAGGGCATTGTATGGGTCGCTGAGCAGGGCGGTATTGTTGTGAGCTTTGCGCCGGACTGGATCGAATGTTTTGAGATCAAGGGCGGAGGGCTGAATGTACATGATGCTGTTATGTTCATTCTTGAAAAGGAAGATATAGCCATATATCCGTATGAAGTAGCTGAGAGCAGCTGAAGGAAAAGAGATATAAAAGGACTTGATAGGGAAAAATAAAAAAGCCGGTGAACCCAACAATTCATCGGCTTTTATTTTTTTGTCCGGGCAGAAAGCAATATCGACCTAAAAGATCCTTCCTCCGTTCAAAAAAAACAGCGCAGCCGCCGCTCCAAGCTCCAGCGCGCCAAGTATCAGCAGCATTATTATAATCAGCTTCATCTTTTTCAGCTTGCGTTCATTGCTCTTTTCAGCGTTTGATCCGCTGGGTAAGACCTTGATCCTGCTTCTGTCAGCAAGCTTGCTGTCAAGACTGCTGGCTATGTTTTTCATGTCCGGTTCGCTCTGCTTTTTCAGCTCTATGGAAAATATCAGCGCTGCCGCTTTTCTTATTTCTTCACTAAGCGCGCTGATGCTTTCGGCGCTGTCGGGAAGTATGAGGATCATCTGATTCCCGCTTTTTATGTAATATGCTCTGTCCCTGTCTTTTTTGATAAGCTGCATACTTATGCTTTCTTTTTTGCTGCCTGCCGGCTTGAGGAATCCGGAAACTAACTTCTCTGTGCTCTGCGGGCTGTCGTCAATGCAGCCGGCAACGATTATTAGCCGGTTCCTTTTCAGCGCAGAGGATACACAGCTGCCCAGCTCCTTCGGATCACCTGCGGCGCTGGCGTTGGTGATGGTAAAATCAAGATCTGAAAGTATCTTTTCTGTAAGCTGCTGGATACCGGCGGTTTGTCCGGAACGGTAAAAAACTATTTCATATTTCATTGCAGTTTCTCCATTTAAAGATTTCCGGGGTTTTCAAAACGGACGTCAGCCAGCCGGCAGCGTCCGTTTCCTGCATTTCAGCAAAAATCAGCGGCGGGAGAGCCTTCGCCCGCCCGCCGCCGGATTGTTGTTATTGCAGATCAGTCTGCCGTTCAAGGCTCATTATCATCGGGTTCCGGGATAGGATCGTCGCTTGATGTGTCGTCATGGGACTCCTGACTTGTCTCGCTGTCGATCTGAGCGGCAGTCTTGACATTGTTCAGCTCATTCATTGCGGCTGATACAAAGCTGTCTACTGATGCCTTGTTTGTAGCGGAATTGATAAGACCGGTGTACCTGCTGATGATGCTGTTGATCTCGCTCTGCTGCGCAGGCTTGTAATTTGAGGGGCTTACATAGGTCGAAACTCTTTCAATAGCATCTGTCTTGTAAGCTGCAAGCTCTGCTGCGGCTGCTCTGGAGGCTTCCTCAGCTTTGCGCTTTTCTTCAGCGGCTCTGCTTGCTTCTCTTCTTGATTCCTCAGCGCGCTTGCTTTCCTCAGCTGCCTTGCGGCTTGCTTCCGCCTGTCTGCTTGCCTCCTCAGCCTTCTTCTTTTCGTCTGAAGCCTGCTTTGAGGACTGAGCTGCCTTTGAGGACTGTTCCTCACGGTCAAGCTGAGCGTCAGTCTTGATCTTTTTCAGCTTCTGGATACCCTCGTCCTTGAGCTTGTTGACCTCTTCGGCGGACTTGGCATCATCGATCTTCTTATTGTATTCATCAAAGATCTCGTTGACCTTGACAGATTCTGCGGTACGGTAGCTGTTGCCTGCGACTGAATTGTGGAGATCGGTCTTTGCGGATTCCTTGTGCTCCTTCAGCTCAGCCTCGCTGACAGTCTTGTTGCTTTCCTCAGCGTCTGAATTGAGGTTTTCAATGGTCTTGACCTTTCTGATCTCTTCGATAGCCTTATTGAACAGCTCGTTGATCTCAGTTCTGCTCTTTGCGTCATTGATAAGCTTTGTATAATCCTCGACGATCTTATCGACCTGCTTTTTCTCGTTTTCAGCGTAATTATTCTTTTCAACGAAGCTGGTCATTTCTCTTATGGCATTTTCCTTGCCTTCCTTGAGATCCTCGAAGAGCTTTTCGTCATCCTTGTCTGTCCATTTCTTTTTGCCGTCGTACCATGTGATCTTCTTATTGTTATATGCATCCTGGAAGGTGGTGACATCAGGCTTTGAGCCGCCGTATGTGCGGTACCATACATCAGGATAGAGCGTATCGGGATTCTCCTGAGCCTTGGATACATCTACCTTTGTATCCTCGCCGTCACGAACCTTTCTTGCGATAACAACGAATCTGAATTCGGAGAAATCGTAGGTACAGGTGGAAAGTGTAACAAGCGTATCATTTTCGTTTGCTGTAACGGGGGTGTCGATGATGGATCTTTCGCGGATCTGATAGATGAAATTCAGGTAATCGTAATCATTCTCAAAGTCGCCTCTGAGGTAATTGAAGAATTCGCCCTGGCTTTCAAGGGTATTGGTCTTGAGGATGGAGATGATTTTCCATTCGCTCTTTTCATAGATGGTATTGAATGTAAAGGTGGGGTGCTTCTTATAGAAATCGAAATCCTCGTAGTATTTGAGAGTACCGAACATTCTGCCGTCTCTCATGTTATGACCGTGGAGGATCATATTTCTTGAATCAAGGGAGCTTCTGTAATCCATGAATACTGTGCCGTATACATCATAGTTCTTGTAGAAATCCCTGTACAGATAATATTCATGGTCGTAATCCTCGGGAGCCTGACAAACTACATAGTCTATCTTTGTATCCGGTACCTTGATCCAGCCTACTGTATCGTCATTTTCCTTTAGCAGCTTGCTGAAATCCACAAGCGAGCCTTGTGAACCGTCGGTAGGCTTCTTGACGATCTTCTGACCGTTGTCGTCGTATTCGTCCTCGTCAACTACAAGCATTCCTCTGATGGCATCATTCTGGCTGTCGTTTACTGCCGGACGGATGACAAGCAGATTTACAAGCATACAGGATGATACGATAAAGGTCACGATGGCAAGCATCAATACGACCTTTCTTATTACATCAAAGGGTGAATCTCCGGAGCAGGGGATAAAGCGCTTCCAGAATTTCGGCTTGCTCTTGGGCTTTAAAAGCTTTTTGGTCACGCTGTAAAGTATGGTATTGAAGTTTTCTCCTGCGCTTTCCTTTTCGGGAAGGAATACCACGAGGATATCATTATATTCTACTGAATAAGCTGTGAGGAGCTTTTCCTCCGGCTCCTCCGGTCCGGCAGCCTCTGCTGTTTTCTTTGATCCGGTGCCGGAGAGAAGTACGACATCGCCTTCATCCTCTTCGCTCTCACCGTCATCTACCTTCAGAGCAGGCATGACCGGTGTGATCTTATCATTCTTTCTCTTGTCGTCAAGAATACTGTTAAGGTCAATTACGGGAGCTTCGATCTTTTTGAGCTTGCCTTCAATTCCCAGCTCATTGTTTACAAACCTTTGCACCTTATCCTGATCCGGATCGGTGAATGCGTCTGCTACGGCGATAAGATGGATCTTGTCGCTGCCTCCTGAGCTTTCCTCAAGGGCGTCGATTACGCTTTCTTTAGTCAGGTTGATCTCGGTCTTGAAGATAATATTGATATCAATATCACCGAGAAGCTTTACAGTATCCTCGAAATCCATTTCCGATGTTTCGGCAAAGGATTTGCCGTTTCTCGGGAAATATAATTCGGAATTCATTGACTTGATCACTCCTTAATTATTATCAATGTATTTTAGCTGACTGTATTATCCCTGCTCAGCCCTTGCCTTTGCGGCGGGGGAGAGCCTACGGAGATCACTGTATTTCCGTGATCTTCACATTTTCGATCGCTTCCTTGAAAAGCGGCTCGTAATCTATTTTATTTTCCTCAGCGATAACATTTTTCAGAACAGGTCTTGTTCTCGGGTGCTTCGGAGTAAATACCGTGCAGCAGTCCTCATAGGGCTGGATTGATACTTCAAATGTATCTATTTTTCTGGAGATGGTGATGATCTCCTCCTTATCCATACCGATAAGCGGTCTGAATACGGGCATTTCACAGGCTGCATCGGTACAGCCGATGGCTCCTATGGTCTGGCTTGCCACCTGACCGAGGCTTTCGCCGGTTATCAGCGCCTTGCAGTCATTCTTTTCTGCGATACGCTGGGCTATCATCATCATGAATCTTCTCATGATAACGGTGAAATATTCCTCGTGGCATTTATCCCTGATCTCCTCCTGGAGCTTTGTGAAGGGGACGGTGTACATTGTCATCCTGCCGCTGTAGGCAGCTACTCTTGTGAGCAGCTCGACCACCTTTTCCTCTGCGCGCTCGCTGGTATAGGGCGGGCTTGCAAAATGAACGGCTGTAAGCTCGATGCCTCTTTTTGCCATCATATATGCGGCAACCGGGCTGTCGATACCTCCGGAAATGAGGATCACTGCCTTTCCTCCCGTTCCCACCGGGATACCGCCTGCGCCCTTTTCCACACCTGCGTGGATATAGGCTGCGTCATCTCTGATCTCAACGGTAACGATAACATCCGGGTTATGAACGTCAACTGCCACATCCGGGTAGCAGTCTGCTATATATCCCCCCACCTCTCTTGCGATCTCAGGTGAGGTCAT
>ONNU01000227.1 GCA_900319255.1 uncultured Eubacteriales bacterium | reverse complement strand
TTGAAATCCCTTTTCCTTATCTCCCCCCGGGTTCGCTCCACGTGGGGAGGTTTTATCGTGTTTCTGCTTTCTGTCCAACGCGCGGGGGGATCGGTGTGAGGAGGTAATCCGGACTTTTGCTATCTGCATCAGAAAGATTTGTAAAGCTCCCGACAATACTAACTCTTAGTCATTAAAGTCCGGCTTGCCACGGGGGTTAAGGAAAGGGGATTGCAAAAGGTGGAAACCACAAGGGGGGAACCCCCTTGTGGTTTCCACCTTTTGACCCACCAAAGCAGAACTGCCAATGAAGCATGGCTCAGGGCAATAAAGTAGAACAACGGTTAACCTTTTCTTCTCCGCCAATCTGATGATTAAGTTGAACAGCATTGCCTCCTCGGGGGAGGTGGCACGGCGGTACGCTGTGACGGAAGGAGTGTTCTTCACTATTCTCTGAGCCGCCGCCCGCAGCGGCGCTTCTGGTTTATTTTAATGAAAAACTATTGATAAAAAAGTATCAAAGTGCTATAATTCAGTTATCTGATAATGGGAAAGTGTCAGATGCGGAAAAAGGAAATATTAAAAAGCTTCTTTTTGTGAGAAAGTTTGGATTGATCCCGGCTTTTGCAGGGAGCTCATGCGCTGAGGGAGGCTTTTTTGAGAGGGAGGAAATATGCTACAGGTAAAAAATATCAAAAAGGAATATGTGACAGGTGAGCTGAAACAGACCGCGCTTGATGATGTAAGCCTGAATTTCAGGGATAATGAGTTTGTCGCTATTCTCGGCCCCAGCGGTTCGGGTAAGACAACGCTGCTGAATATTATCGGCGGACTTGACCGTTACGATAGCGGCGACCTTGTTATCAACGGTATCTCTACCAAAAAGTATAAGGACAGGGACTGGGATGCGTACCGTAACCATACGATAGGCTTCGTTTTCCAGAGCTATAACCTGATACCACATCAGAGCGTGCTTTCAAATGTGGAGCTTGCGCTGACTATCTCCGGCGTTTCAAAGTCGGAAAGAAGAAAAAGAGCTGTTGAAGCCCTTGAAAAGGTAGGACTTGAAAAGCATAAGCATAAACGTCCGAATCAGCTTTCCGGCGGTCAGATGCAGAGAGTTGCTATTGCCAGAGCTTTGGTCAATAATCCCGATATTCTTCTTGCGGATGAGCCTACCGGCGCACTGGACAGCGATACCAGCGTTCAGGTAATGGAAATGCTCAAGGAGGTCGCAAAGGACAGGCTTGTTATTATGGTAACTCATAACCCTGAGCTTGCGGATGAATATTCCACAAGAATAGTCAAGCTCAGAGACGGCAGGATCACCTCCGACAGTAACCCCCTTGTAATAGAAAAAGAGGATGAAAAGGAACCGGAGCATAAGAAAATGGGCAGGACTTCGATGTCATGGCTCACCGCTCTTCTCCTCAGCTTCAATAACCTGCGTACAAAAATAGGCAGAACGGTTCTGACAGCCTTTGCAGGCTCTATCGGTATTATCGGTATAGCGCTGATACTTTCAATATCCAACGGCGTTAATAATTATATTGTTGATATACAGCGCAGCGCCATGTCGTCCTATCCTATTACGATAGATGCGCAAAGCATTGATATGTCAAGCCTTATGACAATGGGGCAGGATACGGAAAATGATAAGGCGGATCATAAGCTGGATGCTGTATATTCCGATGATACCCGGCTGAAAAACTTTGCGGACTTCACCTCCAGCATAACCGAAAACAATCTTACGAAATTCAAAAGCTATCTCGATAACGAAAAAAGCGAGATACATAAATATGTAGGCGAAAACGGAATAGTGTACAGCTATCAGACAAAGTTTGACGCTTACAGCTATGACCCGGATGAAAAGCTGATCAATCTTGACGGTACTACTCTGAATGAGGATATAGCCGGAACCTTCGGTCTCAGCACAATGGGGGGAACAAGCGGCTCCAGCAGCTTCTCCTCCGCTATGATCTCAAAGGTAAACACAAACCATCTTACACAGCTCATCCCCGGAAATGATGACCAGATAGGTATTGCCATCAAGGATAATTATGATGTTCTTTACGGCAGATATCCGGAGAAATATGACGAGATCGTTCTTGTGCTTGATAAGAATAATGAGATAGGACTGGGACTTATGTATGAAATGGGTCTGCTGCCCTCATCTGAATATAAGGAAATGATGAAAAAGATCACCAACAGCGAAAAGGTGGATTTCAAGACCGAAAAGCTCAGCTATGAGGATATCTGCAAGCAGTCCATATATATACTTCCTGCAAGCGATAAATATACAAAGAATGATAGCGGCTGGTATGAGAAAATAACCGATACCGAGCAGCTTTCCAGACTTGTAAAGGATAAGGGCATAAAGCTGAAGATCACCGGTATCATCAAGCCTGTTGAGGACAGCGATGTCAAGCTTATCGAGACGGCGCTGGGATATACAAAGGCGCTTACCGATTATCTTATCGACTATGCGGATAAAAGCGAAATAGTAAAGGCTCAGATGGCAAATGAAAATATCAATGTCACCAACGGAATGAGCTTTGACCCCAAGGATGACGATGCAAAGATAGACGATGTGCTGAACTATTTCAGAAGCATGGGCGTTTCCGAAAAGGCTAAGCTTATCAAAAGCCTTATGAGCAGCACCCAGATGGCAGCTCTTGCGTCACAGGCATCCAAAACCGCCGAATCCGGCGTTGACGGGGAAAAGATCATTGATAAGCTTTCAAAAATGAGTGAAACGGAGCTTTCCGAGCAGTTCGATAAATACATCGGAAATGTCGGCGATAAGATGCTTCTTGCAATGTATGATAATTATATATCACCCGGCAGCTATGACGATAACCTGAAAAGCTTCGGTGTTATCAGCGTGGACGCTCCTTCTTCAATTTCGATCTATGCAGATACCTTTGAAAATAAGGATAAGATAGGCGAATGTATCGAGAAATATAACGAATCTGTAAATGACGGCGATAAGATAACATATACGGATTATATCGGACTTCTTATGTCATCCGTTACAACTATCGTAAATGTTATTTCATATGTGCTTATAGCCTTTGTTGCAGTTTCGCTGGTGGTATCCTCTATTATGATCGGTATTATCACCTATATCTCCGTTCTGGAAAGAACAAAGGAGATCGGTATTCTCCGCGCGATCGGAGCTTCAAAGAAGAATATTTCCCAGGTATTCAATGCCGAGACCTTTATTATCGGATTTTTCGCGGGTGTTATCGGTATAGTGGTAACGCTGCTGCTGCTGATACCGGGAAATGCAATAATACACGCTGTGGGCAATAATAATGATGTCAATGCTTCACTGCCGGTAATGGCTGGAGTGATACTTGTAGCGCTGAGTGTATTCCTGACATTTATCGGCGGGCTGATACCGTCGAAGAAAGCGGCAAAGCAGGATCCTGT